>JAYZBJ010000122.1:0-10090 GCA_036338795.1 Pseudomonadota bacterium
CGAGAGGGCTGACAGCCCCTTCTTCACGGGCAGATGGTACTCCATCTCATTGAACAGCACGTTCCGCTGGCTGGCGAGAAGCTGCCAGCTATTGCCGATGACGTCCTCACCCTCGAAGTTCTCGAACGCGCCTTCCAGGAACGCCTTGCGACCGGCGACGTCCTCACCCGCATAATCACGCGCTCGCTTGAGCCCAAGTACAGCCTCATCGTCTTCCTGCGGGGGACGCTCGGTCGGCTTCTCGCTGGTTTCCTCGTGCGAGATCGAAATGCCGTATCCGGCGAATGGAATGTAGAAAAATTCGTAATTGCGGCGGGTCTTCCAGCGGGAATGCGCATGACCGATCAGCGCATCGAGAGGCTCGGCCCACGTCTTCCGGTGCAGGCGATAGGAATCGACGAGCTGGACTTCCGCTTCAACAATCACACCAAGCGTACCGAGAGAGACGCGGGCTGCATCAAATGCATCGCTGTCGGTCTCTCGTGAAATCGTGATCAGGTCACCATCCGCCGTCATCAGCCGCAGGGCGGTGATCTCGGCTGACAGGCAAGGCAATGTCGCGCCCGTGCCGTGTGTCGCCGTCGATATGGCACCGGCGAGCGACTGTTCGTTGATGTCACCCAGGTTGCGGAAAGCCAGGCCGTAACGCTCCAGTTCCGGCGAGAGATGCTTGAGCCGGGCCCCGGCATTCACCCACGCCCTCTTGTTGCCCTGATCAACACTGTGAACGAGGCCGAGACCATCGAGCTTGAGAAGCGTTCCCTCTGTCGCGGCGACGGGTGTAAAGCTGTGACCTGCCCCAACCACCCTGACCGGGCCCTCACCGGTGGTGACGGCGGCCCTCAACTCATCGGGATCGCGCGGCATGACAATCGCTTGCGGCGACGACGTCTGATTGCCTGACCAGTTCGACCAGCCTCTTTCTGCACCACGTCCGTTTGCCCCCATACGGCACGCTCCCTTGTCGTTTCTTTTCTTCGCACGACTATAGGCACCGGGTGTCGCGTCTGTCACGCAAAGCCGTCGTTCGACACGACCGCTATGACGGTATTTGGGAAGTCTGCACCTGTAATTGGAATAATTGATTGCAATCGGAAGCGATTGTGCTGGCTCTCGCGACGGAATGGACTAGGTTGATCGTTGAAAACGGTTCGCAACATCGTCACACGCGCGGGTTAGTATCCGTGGTGTGCGTCACTGTTCGCTGTAATTTCAACTACAGCTGAACGAAGAATTAGGGGCCGTCTGGTAACAGGGTTGTCGTGAAAAAGCTGAAATTGGCATGTCTGGCCCTCGCAGGCCCGCTCGCGCTCACTGCCTGTGGTGGTGAACAAGCTGCACCAGTTCGCCAACAGGCGGAGCGGTCGGTCAAGATTGTCCCCTATGCTGTGAGCTACGCGACTGAGACCACGCGGATCGAAGCAGTCGGCACGGCGCGGGCGCGCTCTTCGGCCACCATTTACGCTGAGACTGCAGGCGAAGTTGTCCGAGTGAACTTCGAAGCAGGAGACCTCGTCGAAAAGGGCGACGTGCTGGTCCAGCTGGAAGCGCACGCCGAGCGTCTCGCCGTTGATGAAGCTGAAGTCAGCCTGCGGGACGCGCAACGAACGATAGACCGCTATAATCGAGCCAGCACGCCGGGCGTAATTGCGGGCAATGAAATGGACCGCGCCAAGGCGTCCTACGACACGGCAAAGGTCCAGCTGGCTATTGCCAAGGACGCACTGACCCGGCGCACTGTCCGCGCACCGTTTTCCGGACATGTGGGCCTGACCGATATTGATCCCGGCGCCCGCATCACGACCTCCACGGTCATCACGCGGCTCGACGCGCGCGATACGCTGTTCGTCGATTTCCCCGTTCCCGAACAGACATTCGGCCGTATCCAGCCCGGTGACATCTTCAACGTGGCGCCCTTCTCAGATCCATCGCAGACCTACCAGGCCGAAGTCGTGACGGTCGACAGCGCGATTGATGCAACGACCCGGGCCTTCACGGTTCGCACGGCCATCGACAATTCCGAAGATCGCCTTCGCCCCGGCATGAGCTTCCGCATCGGGTTTGACCTTCCCGGCCAGACATATCCATCGGTTCCGGAAGCCTCCATCCTGTGGGGCGGCGATGGTGCGTTTCTCTGGGCCGTCGAAAACGGCCGCGCCAACCGGGTACCGCTGACCATTGTCAGCCGCGACGAAGGCAAGGTGCTGGTCAAGGCGGACATTCCCGAAGGCACATGGATCGTTGCGGAAGGTGTTCAGAAAGTGCGTCAGGGCACGCCCGTCGAAATGCCGGGTCGCACCCAGACGATTGCTGGCCCCGGCGCAGAATTCGGTGAGGGCGGCCCGGCCGCAGCCCTGCAATGACGCCGCCCGGCGCTGGCCTGCCCGGCCTGTCGGTCCGCCGCCCTCTGCTGGCCGCGGTCCTCAATCTCCTGATCGTAATTGCCGGTCTCGCCGCCATGCTTGGTGTGGAAGTCCGCGAACTGCCGGATGTCGACCGACCGATGGTAGGTGTGCGCGCAACCCTGCCGGGCGCTGCGCCTGAAACCATCGACTCCGAAGTCACGAGCATCCTTGAAGGGGCCGTATCGCGCGTGTCGGGCGTTCGTGAAATCCGCTCCTCGAGTGAGGAAAACAGCTCCCGGATGAATATCGAGTTCAATCCGGGCGTCGACCTCGATACCGCCGCATCCGATGTGCGCGAGGCGATCAGCCGCGTCACGCGTGAGCTGCCTGACAGGGTCGAAAACCTGTTCGTCACCAAGGCCGACAGCGAAGGCCGCGCGGTCCTGACCATTGCGGTCGTATCCGACGCCTATGCCGAAGAAGAGCTGTCGCGCATCATCACCAATGACATCATCCCGGAGTTCATTTCGATTGATGGCGTCGCGACGGTGCAGGAATTCGGCACGCGTGAGCGGCAGATGCGTGTGGTTGTCGATCCGCTCCGCCTCAGCCGCTTTGGCCTGACCATCGCTGATGTGGCGGACGCGCTGAGCCAGGCGCCGTTCGATGTGCCCGTTGGCAGCTTCAGATCCGAAAGCCAGGAACTGATCGTCCGCGCGGAAGCCACGGCGGCAACGCCCGACCTGATCAAGGACATCTATATCCGCGGCGACACCAAGATCGGCGATGTGGCCGAAGCCGTTCTCGGGCCGGCGGATGCAGAAAATTTCCTGCGGCTGAACGGCCGGCCCATCATCGGCCTCGGCGTCGTGCGGCAGGCCCAGTCCAACACGATCGAGATCTCCAAGGCTGCACAGGCAAAGGTCGAACAGCTCAATCGCCGCTTCGACGACATTCGCCTTGAAGTCACATCGGACGATGCCGTCTTCATCGAGAAGTCGGTCGAAGAAGTGATGATGTCGCTCGCGATCACTGTATTGATCGTGGTCGCCACGATCTGGCTGTTTCTCGGTTCGGCAAAGGCCACGCTCGTTCCCGCTGTCGCGATCCCGGTTTCGTTGATCGGCACCGTCGCAGGCATCTGGGTGCTCGGCTTTTCGATCAACCTGCTCACCCTGCTCGCGCTCGTTCTGGCGACCGGTCTCATCGTGGATGATGCGATTGTCGTGCTCGAGAATATCCAGCGCAATCAGGCCCGCGGGCTACGACGCCGGGCGGCTGCCGTGATTGGCGGGCAGCAGGTTTTCTTCGCCGTCATTGCAACGACGGCTGTGCTGGTCGCAGTGTTTGTTCCAATCTCATTCCTGCCATCGACGACGGGCCGCCTGTTCCGCGAATTCGGCTTTGTGATGTCTCTGTCGGTAATCATCTCATCGCTCGTCGCGCTGACACTCGCGCCCGCCATCGCGTCCAAGTTCCGCTTCATCGAGCGCAACCCCGAAGATCGCAAAGACAGCGCGCTTGAACGCGTCGGACGCCGGGTTCTGGGCGGATATGAAGCCACGCTCCGGCTTTGCCTCAACCATCCGCTCGTGGTCGTTCTCATCTCGCTGCTCGCTGCTGGCGGCGCGGTGCTGCTCTACAGCAACCTCTCACAGGAACTGGTGCCGCCTGAAGATCGGGGCGTTGTCGAAGTCTTCGCGACAGGGCCTGACGGCGTCGGCATCGCCTATATGGATATCGAAGCTGATGAGATCGAAGCCGTCCTCCAGCCCTATATCGATGACGGCACGATCGAGAACCTGTTCACCATTGTCGGCCGGTATGACCCAAATCGCGTCGGCATCACCGCCCGGCTCGCGCCCTGGGAAGAGCGCGACATCAGCCAGGAAGAGCTGATCAATGCACTTCAGGGCCCGATGTCGGAAATTCCCGGCGCCCGCGTTTCGGTGTTTGGCCGATCAAGCCTCCAAAGTGGTTGGGGCGGTCGTGGAGGCGGCCTTCAGGTCGCGCTGACCGGCAATAATTACGACGAAATCTACGCCGCCGCCCGACAGCTGAGCGCTGCCATCGACGACAATGAAATGCTGTCCAATCCGGACATCTCCTACCAGCCAACCCAGCCTCAGCTTTCGGTCCAGGTCGACCGTCGCCGGGCCGCTGACCTGAACGTCCCGCTTGATGAGATCAGCGTGACCCTGCGCGCCATGGTGGATGGCGAAGACCTGATCGACCTGAATGTCGAGGATCAGGCCATCCCGATCATCCTCGAATCCGAAACGGGGGCGATCCGTGATCCGGGTGACCTGCGTAACCTGTATGTCCGGTCGAATGATGGCGCGCTCGTGCCAATCTCGACGCTGACGGAAATCCGTGAGGAAGGTGTCGCCGCCGAACTCGACCGCACCGAGCAGCGCCGGGCCATCGAAGTGCAGATGGACGTCCCACCAGGCGCACCACTTGCGGACGCCATCGCCGAGATTGAACGCCTTGCCGATGAAACCCTCCCGGCCGGCATCAACATGATCCTGCAAGGCGAAGCGGCCACGCTTGAAGAAAGCAATCGCGACCTCGTCATCACCTATGGCTTTGCCTTCGTGATCGTCCTGCTCGTGCTGATTGCGCAATTCGAAAGCGTGACCAGCCCCATGGTCATCCTGCTCAGCGTTCCGTTTGCACTCGCCGCCGCCGTATATGCACTGACCTTTACTGGCGTGTCGCTGAACATCTATTCGCAGATCGGCCTCGTCATGCTGATTGGCTTGATGGCCAAGAACGGCATCCTTCTGGTCGAATTCGCAGACCAGCTCCGCAGCGATGGCAGGGCGGTGAAGGACGCCGTCTACGAAGCGGCCACCATTCGCGCCCGGCCGATTGCGATGACGTTGATCTCGACAGTGCTTGGCGCCCTGCCACTTATCCTGTCGTCCGGAGCCGGTGCAGAGGCGCGCAATTCGATCGGCTGGGTGGTGTTCGGAGGTCTCGGCCTTGCCGCACTCTTCACCCTCTTCCTGACGCCAGTGATTTATCTCGGCATCGCCCGCCTCTCCAAGGCGCGCACGGTCGAAACCGAAGCCCTTGAGGACGAGCTGCGCGAAGCCCATCAGAAGTTCGGCCGCCGGCCCGCAGAATAACACACAAGGCCCGTAGAATTTGGCGAAGTACCGCTGCGTCACTGCTTGCGCTGGAGGCGGATTCTGAGACCATGCACCCCGACAAGCATGAAGACTTGCCGGAGGACCCCAGATGCTCGCCAATATCAGTGAAACCGCAATTGAGGAAGTCGATCTCAGGAAGGGACACAAATACCCCCTTGCCTTCGACGCCAAGCCACCGGTCGACCTGACAGACCTGGACCTGTTTACCAAGGGCCAGCCCTTCGACGCCTTCGCCAAAATGCGGGAGATCGCACCAGTCTGCTGGCACGACGAGGAAATGGGCGCAGGGTTCTGGGCGCTGACCGACTATGCCGACATTCGTGCGACAGAGTTGAACACCAAGGTTTTCTCCTCCCAGAAGGGCGGGATCATGATGAATTACGGGTATGCCGATGCCCGTCATCCACTGCTGCACCGCGCCTCGCTCGACACGATGATCTGCCTCGACCAGCCGCATCACATGTCGCTGCGCCGTGAGCACATGCCTTTCTTCACGCCGTCCTACATTTCTGACCTCAGAACACGCGTGGATGCGAAGGTCACATCCTTGCTGGACGGAATGGAAGCCAAAGCACGCGATACCCGTGGCCCGATCGACATGGTGGAAATGTTTTCTGCCGAACTGCCACTTTTCACGCTGTGCGAGATCCTCGGGGTCGAGGAGGCTGACCGGCCAAAGCTAATCAAATGGATGCACTATCTGGAGCTGGCCGGCGATACGATGCGCAAAGGCGACTCCATCGACCCGGAGCTGTTCGGCGCATTTGTGCAGAACGTGCTCGAAATGTTCGACTATGGCAAAGCCGTCCTTCAGGCCCGCCGCAAGGAGCCGCGCAATGACCTGCTTTCGGCCATCGCCAATGCAGAGGTGGACGGCGAAAAACTTTCAGACGAAATGCTTGATGGCTCCTGGTTGCTGATCGTCTTCGCCGGCAACGATACGACCCGCAATTCTCTGTCGGGCACGATGAAGCTCCTGACGGAATTCCCTGAGCAGAAACAGCAGCTTATCGAAGACCCGTCGAAGATCACAAACATGGTGCATGAGGCCATCCGCCTCGTCTCGCCAGTCATCTATATGCGCCGCACAGCGACGCAGGATGCCGAGCTTCATGGCCAGAAGATCGCTGAAGGCGAAAAGGTCGTGATGTATTATGGCGCGGCAAACCGTGATCCCGCCGTCTTCGCCGATCCGGACCGGATGGATGTGAACCGGGCAAACGCGAAGGATCATCTGGCTTTCGGAATGGGGCCGCATGTCTGCCTCGGCCAGCGCGTCGCGAACATGCAGCTTGAGTCGGCTTTCCGTCAGATCCTGGCGCGTTTTCCGAACGCGGAATGGACTGGCGATATCAGCATTGCACCGAACAATTTCGTTCACGCCATCTCACGGCTGGGCGTCAACCTTGGATTGTAAGAATTATTTTCTAAAACGGCGCGTCTGAAAAAGACGCGTCGCGTATCCTGTAGCTTTTATTGAGAATCACCCGATACGGGCGCTGCAGACGCGTCACGCGTTTTCGGGACAAATCGTCTGCATTCGAGCAAATTTCACAGATCGGCTTAAACGCAGATTTCAATCGCCATGATACTGCAGAGACAGTAGGCACAGCAGCAGGACCTCCCACTTGGACAACGCCGTCGTCATCGGGCTGACGGTGCCAGCAATATCAACGTGCATCTGCACGATTTTCCTTGGATTCTGGCACTACAACCGAAATGACCGCAGCGCTTTGCGCTTCGCGGCGGCCTTTGCCCTGTTCGCGCTCGGCTTCACCACGAACCATTTCGTGCTGGCCAAGGATACAATCGCCAATGCGATCGTCCACAACGCCTTCTATGCGAGCGGTCTGTTTGCCTTGCTCGACGGCATGCACAGGGCCTTCTCCCGGAAGACGCCAGTCACCGCGCTGGCCTCAATCGGGGTCGGCAGCGTTATCGGGGCTCTCCTCATCCAGCTTTCACCGGCTGAGCTCAGTCAGCGTATCCTCTGGGTAAATACGCTGCAGGCAACCTCCTTCCTGATCAGCTGCGTGACACTCTGGGGCATCTGGAGAAATACCTGGACCGGCACGGCGACCTATGCGGCGCTCGCTCTGGCTACCATCAACTCGATGGCGATTGCCCCTTACAACATCATGCGCTCGACAATCACCGAAGAGACGTTCTTCGACACGCTGTACTGGGGCACGATGAATGTTTTGGCGACGCTGACGGTCCTTTCAATGGGCGGCGCGTTGATCACAGTATGCGTCATGCAACGCCTCGGCGCCCTGAAGGAAAACGCGGACCAGGATTACCTGACCGGCCTGATGAGCCGCCGCGCATTCGAGGAAGCGGCACGCGATTATTGCAAGTCCCGCTCTGGCCAGGTCGCCGCGAGCCTGATCATCATCGACATCGACCACTTCAAGTCCATCAATGACGAGTACGGACACACCGCCGGCGACCAGGTCATCCGCCGCCTTGGCGCGTTCCTGAGCAGCCAGACCCGTAGCAGCGACCTGGTCGGACGTCTGGGCGGCGAAGAATTCTGCCTGCTCCTGCCCGGTACGGATACGAACGGCGCCCGCATGCTCGCCTCCCGCTTGCGGGATAATCTTGCCAAGGTCACCTTTGATGGCCTTCCGGCGACCCGCCGCGTGACCGCCAGCTTCGGCGTCGCCGAACTCGGCCTGCGGACAGCCTTCGCCGACATCTACCCCATGGCCGACGCTGCTCTCTATTCGGCGAAGGCCCGGGGCCGGGATCGCATCGTTTGCCGACCGGCGCCTGAAGACGCCGGCGAGCCGATCCGGCGTGAGCGTTTCCATGCCCTCCCCGACGGATCGCGAACTCCATCCGACCGGATGGTCTCCTGATCGCCAACCAGAACGTTTTCAGAACCTCACCAGAACGTCGCCGGACGCCGGATTTCCGTCCCTGACCCAAGGACAGACTTGCTGGCCAACCACCTCGCATGCTCTCTGCTTCCAGAGCAAAAACCGAGGAGGAACCCCCATGTCGGACAAACCCGAAAGCGTTGGAAATGAAGTCCTTTACGAGGTGAAGGACCATATCGCCGTTGTCACCCTGAACCGCCCGGACAAGCGCAACGCGGTGAATGGCGCGGTCGCTTCCGCGCTTGGCTGGATCTGTGAAGAGACCGAACGCGACCCGGAAGTACGGGCCTGTATCCTGACCTCGTCACTTGAATCGACGTTTTGCGCCGGCGCTGATTTGTCAGAGATTTCAAAGGGTAACGCCGCCGCACTGTCGACCAAAGCTGGCGGCTTTGCGGGCTTCGTCAAATTCCCTCGCACCAAGCCCTGGATCGCGGCTGTTCGCGGCAACGCATTGGCAGGCGGCTGCGAGCTTCCCCTCTCCTGCGACATGATCGTGGCAGCCGATGATTCACGCTTCGGCCTGCCGGAAGTGAAACGTGGAATTTTTGCGGGCGCTGGCGGCGTTTTCCGCCTTCCGCGCGCACTTCCCCGCAAAATTGCACTGGAAATCGTCGCCACGGGTGACCCGATGCCAGCCGAACGCATGTACCAGCTTGGTCTCGTCAATCGCATGGTTTCCTCTGACAAAGTGCTGGAAGAAGCCAAGTCGCTGGCCGCACAGATTGGCGTGAACGCGCCGCTGGCCGTTCAGAAAAGCCTCGAAGTGGCCCGCCAGGCCTTCGAAGGAACCGAGGAGGAACTCTGGAAAAAGTCCAACGCAGCCTCGGCCGTCGTGTTCTCCAGCGAAGACGCGAAGGAAGGTCCGCGCGCTTTCCTCGAAAAACGCGCACCTGTCTGGAAAGGCAAATAAGGAAAAAGTGCACCGCCCGAACTGAACGAGCTCAAGTTCAGGCGGTGCAGTTGCAGTCCTCAAGGCCCCTCAACCCGGAAGACTGCGAGCTTCCCCAAATCGCGCGAGGAGTCTGAAATCTCACGCTTTTTGAAGCCAGTAGAGACAGTTTATGGAGCGTCACCCACGGCGCATATCCGTAAGAACCCGTAAAAGAAAAAGGGCGGCCTCGTGAGGCCGCCCTTCTCGTTTGAACTGAACGGACTGTTCGCCCTAGAAGTCCATATCCGGCATGCCGCCAGCAGGTGCACCAGCGCCCGCCTTTTTCGGCAGTTCTGCAATACCTGCTTCAGTTGTGATCAGCAGGCCAGCAACAGAGGCAGCATTCTGGATCGCCGAACGAACGACCTTTGCCGGGTCGATTACACCGCCTGCCACGAGGTCTTCATAGACCTCCGTGCGAGCGTTGAAACCATAGCCACGGTCGCTCTTAGCCATCACGTTCGCAACGACGACGGAGCCTTCCATGCCTGCGTTCTGGGCGATCTGACGGATCGGCGCTTCGAGGGCGCGACGAACAATGTCGATACCGGCTTGCTCGTCTTCGTTCGCACCTTTCGTGGTAATGGCCTTTGATTCCCGCAGAAGCGCAACGCCACCACCAGGCAGGATGCCTTCTTCGACTGCGGCGCGAGTTGCGTTGAGGGCGTCATCGACGCGGTCCTTACGCTCTTTCACTTCGATCTCGGTGGCACCGCCAACCTTGATCACGGCAACGCCGCCAGCGAGCTTGGCAAGGCGCTCCTGAAGCTT
>JAYZBJ010000123.1:0-5697 GCA_036338795.1 Pseudomonadota bacterium
GGTATTTCGTGCCCCCGCCGAGCATCCCGCCGAGGCCCTTCTCGATGTAATAGGCCGGCCCGCCGCGGAAGTTCCCGTCATGCTCTTTCTGTTTGTAGACCTGCGCCAGCGTACATTCGAAGTAGCTGGTTGCCATGCCGACAAGGCCAACAACCCACATCCAGAAAATCGCGCCCGGACCGCCGAGCGCAATCGCAGCCGCGACACCGGCAATGTTACCGCCGCCAACACGGCCGGCCACGGACAGGGCAAGCGCCTGGAAGGATGAAGGCTGATCGGTCCTGTGCTGGAAGCCTTCCCCCAGCACCGAAAACCTGTTGCCAAAGTGCCGGAACTGGACGCCTCTCGACCAAATTGTGAAGAGAAGGCCGATGGGGATGAGGGAAAAGATGAGGATCTTTCCCCAAATGAGATCGTTCAGAAAGGCGAGCATGACATCCTTGTTACATAACCTTGCTGCATCTCTTACGGGCCGGATCGCTTTGAGTAAAATGCTTCGCTGTGTTGTAGCCATAATAGCCGTCACACTCTGGCTGCCGCAGGCCGGTCTCGCGGAAGGGCGGCTGAAGCTCGTGACGCTCACAGCGGACTGGTGTGCCAAGTGTCGTGTGTTGGAGCCTGCCCTTTCAGCCGCGCTTGAAACTATCCCATCCGACACGGTGGACCTGATCGAGATTGATCTCACCCACATGCGCAAAGGCCCGGATGCGCGCGCTGGCATTGGCGCGGCGACGCGGGCGCGACTTTCCATGCACCGTGCAGGCTGGATCTGGGAGCAGCATGAAGCGCGCACGGGCCTCGCATTTGTGCTCGACGCCCGCAGCGGCGCCCCGCTCGCCTGCTTCACCAGCGCTGTCCCGTCAGAGAAGATGGCGGCACAGCTCAAACTCGCATCCCGTATCGCTGACGCGCCGGTAACTGACCGTCAGATTGCGGGAGGGACTGACTGCCCAAAACTGATCGGATAAACTCGCACCTGATTCCTGCCGGCGAGGCAGTGCAGAGGGTTCATTTTGCCTTCAGCCTGCCTCAATTAAAGCTCATATCGCTGCCGGATCGCTAGAATGGCTGAACTGGAAGGACCTTCGTGGCCGCAAAACCAACGCAACGGACTTCATCATCCCGCCCCCCCACCTACTCGCCGAGCGAAGGTGGAGGGTTCTCGTCCATTCTTTCGGGCCGTCCGATCTTGAAATGGGGGCTGATCACCTCTTTCGGCCTGATGCTGGTCGTTCTGATTGCGGCCTGGCTTTACTGGCAGAGCCTCTATCGCGGCATGCCGGACCTTCCGAGCGACGATGAATTATGGGCGAGCGGCCGCGAGCAGGCCATCGAGTTCGTTGATATCAATGGCGACACAATTGCGATCCGCGGGCCGCGCTATGGCCGGGCAATCCGCCTGGAAGACCTGCCCCCGCATGTGCCCCAGGCTTTCATCGCAGCCGAGGACAAGCGTTTCTATGAACATGACGGCGCTGATACCCGCGCCATCATCCGCGCCGTCTGGGCGAACGTCACCTCTGGCGAAACTGTGTCTGGCGCGTCGACCATCACGCAGCAGCTGATCAAGAACCTCGTCCTGACGCCCGAGCAGACGATGAAGCGCAAGGCACAGGAAATCCGCCTGGCGCGACGGCTTGAGGAGCGCCTCTCGAAAGAGCAGATCCTCGAGCTGTACCTCAACCGTGTCTATTTCGGCGCCGGGTTCTATGGCCTTGGCGCCGCGTCGCGGTTCTACTTCGGCAAGCAGCCTGAAGAACTGACGGTGGGCGAAGCCTCCCTGCTCGCAACCCTGCCGCAGGCGCCTTCACGTCTTGCCCTGACGAACAATATGACTGACGCCCGCACGCGCCAGCGCTATGTGCTTCGGGAAATGGTCGACGCAGGCTTTATCACGCCGCCGCAGGCCGCTGCCGCCGAATCCGAAGAAGTGTCGCTGGCAGAACCGCCAGAGCGTGATCCGCAATTTGGCTACGCCCTCGATGTCGCGACAGAGCGTATTGGCGAAATCCTGCCATCGGTGCCAGGCGACCTGATTGTTCAGCTGACCATCGACGCCGACCTTCAGTCCGATGTCGATGATGCCTTTACCAAACGCATGGAAGAAGATGGCACGAAGGTAGATGCATCGCAGGCTGCGGGTATCGTGCTCGACCAGAAGGGCCGTATCCTCGCCATGTATGGCGGTGTCGATTACACTGAAAACCAGTTCAACCGGGCGACGCAGGCCCTGCGCCAGCCGGGATCCTCATTCAAGCCAATAGTCTACGCCGCCGCGATCCAGAGCGGCATGTCACCTTATGAGGTGCGCCGAGACGAGAAGATCACCATCGATAACTGGACGCCGGAAAATTATAGCCGGACCCATCGCGGCCCGATGACCATCGCCGAAGGCCTGAAGGACTCGATCAATACCATCGCCGCCCAGCTGACGCAGGAAGTGAGTGAGGAAGCGGTCATCTCGCTGGCTCGCCGGTTTGGCATGGAGAGCGCGGACGATATGCGCCCGCTGCCATCCATCGCTCTCGGCTCGCAGGAGGTGACACTCAAGGACCTGGCGCGCGCCTATGGCGTCTTCATGACGGGCGGCAAGCGCGTCGACCCCTATATCGTGGAACGCATCTCCAACTCACGCGGCGACGTGCTTTATGAGCATCCGCAATACGATTTCGAACAGGTCTTCGACCGTGAGGATGCCGAAACCATGGTGGCGATGATGGAGCGCGTCATTACCGATGGCACGGGCACGCGCGCGCGCCTCAAAGGCTGGCAGGTTGCCGGCAAGACGGGTACCAGCCAGGACTCACGTGATGCATGGTTCGCCGGCTTTTCGGCCGCCCGCGTCGGCGCAGTCTGGGTCGGCAATGACGACGACAGCCCGATGAAGGAAGTCACGGGCGGCGGCCTGCCGGCGTCGCTCTGGCATGACATGATGGTGCTCGCACATGCTGACCTTGAGCCGCAACCGCTTGCCGGTGCAGGCTCACTGATCACCCTGTCACCGCAGGCCCAGCAGCGGATCGCCTATTACCGCGACCTGAGCGCGGCATTTGAAGGGGCGATGGGCAACTAGCCGCCCCGCGTTCAATCGCTCACTGACTGGCCGGAGACAGGGCGGGCGCAAATGTATTGGCCTGCGCCATCGCCCATTCGCGGTGAAGCGGTGTGCTCCCGGGATCTGCCAGAAGGACGCCCGGCTCCAGCAGCTTGTAAGCCCGGTGCCCCGGCTCCGCGATATCCTCGGTCACGCGGTGCATGATGTGGCGCGGTGTCAGCTCTCTCGGATGTGACACGCCCGCCGCGCCAACAACTTCCATCAATGCGCGCACCGTATTGCGGTGGAAATAGTGGACCCGGTCCGCCTTGTCCGGGATGTGAAGGCCGCGCTGGCGCGATGCATCCGTGGTCGCGATCCCGGTCGGGCAGGTGTTGCGATGACAATTGAGGGACTGGATGCAGCCCAGCGCGAACATGAAACCGCGCCCTGAATTGATCCAGTCTGCCCCCAGTGCCATGCTGGCCGCCATCGAGAAGGCGGATATCTGCTTGCCGCTGGCTGCCAGCCGGATGTCATCCTTCAGCCCTGCCCCGACCAGCGCGTTGCGCACCAGCACCAGCCCCTGCCGCAGGGGCGCGCCGATATGATCCATGAATTCAGCCGGCGCTGCGCCCGTGCCGCCTTCCGCGCCATCAACCACCATGAAGTCCGGCTTGATACCGGTTTCGAGGATGGCCTTGCACATTGCCAGCACTTCCCAGCGATTGCCGACGCAGAACTTCATTCCGACAGGCTTGCCGCCTGACAGCTCCCGCAGCTGCGCGACCCACTCCATGAGGCCCGCCGGGGTGGAGAACGTCGTGTGGGATGGTGGGGAGAAACAGGTCTGCCCGACCGCGATGCCGCGCGCTTCAGCGATTTCGGGCGTGACCTTGGTGCCGGGCAGGACACCGCCATGGCCGGGCTTGGCACCCTGGCTGAGCTTGATTTCGATCATCTTGATCTGGTCATCCGCCGCGACATCACGGAAGCGTTCCGGATCGAATGAGCCATCGCTGGCGCGGCAGCCGAAATAGCCGGAACCCAGTTCCCAGACGAGATCACCGCCACCCGCCCTGTGATATCGGGAGACACCGCCCTCGCCTGTATCGTGATAAAATCCGCCCTTCGCTGCCCCACGATTGAGCGACTCGATCGCCTTGGCACCGAGCGAGCCGAAGCTCATCGCGGAGATGTTGAACACGCTGGCCGAGTACGGTTTGGCCGTGCCCGGCGCACCAACCATCACGCGCGGATCTTCATCCTCGAGGTGGCGGGCCTGAATCGAATGGGAAAGCCACTCATATGGGGGACGGTCGATATCCAGCTGGCTACCGAATGGTTCGACCGAGGAGACGTTCTTCGCCCGGCGATACACCATCGCGCGCTCTTCATGGTTGAACGGGCGGCCTTCTGTCTCGCTCTCGACGATGTAGGACCGCAGGAACGGGCGCAATTCCTCAGCGATCCAGCGTATGCGGGCGAGAATGGGATAGTTGCGCCAGAGCGTGTGCCGGGTCTGGATCAGGTCGTACAGGCCGAGCAATGACAGCGCGCCGAAAAAGGCTGCCCCGATCAGGACCCAGGGATATCGCAGCGACAGCCAGGCAAAGCCCGCCGCAATCAGGATGGACGCAATCAGCGGATAGAAACGGTACATGTGATCAGGGCCTCGCACACATATGCTGGCCTACACTTACTCCGCATCGCTGGCTCTGCAATGCAACGTACAGGATCGCCGACGCCGCGGCCGATGCGGGCGATTGGAGGTAAAACTTCAATCGGCTTGGAACCGGGGCCGCCCCGGTGTGGTTATTGCAGTACCAGAGATATCTGGCTGTCGTGTGCGCGTAACCGGACCATTCACATGTACACGGCGGATGGGCCGGGGTCTCCGAATGAGACTCCGGCCCTGTCCATTTCAGGTCCGGGCAAATTGCCTAGAAGTTGTTGAGCCGCGCGAAGCGGTCACGGTGATAGCTGGCCGACCCGAGCAGGGCTTCCTGCACGCGGGCGCGCTTCATGTAAAAACCGGAGTCGTGGTCGTCGGTCATGCCGATACCGCCATGCAGCTGGACCGTATCGTTTGAGACGAGATGAACCGTCTCGCCCGCACGGGCTTTTGCGAGGCTGGCCAGCTCAGCAATGTCGTTGCGCTGCTCATCGACAGCCGACAAGGCCGCCGAAATACAGGATGTCGTCAGCTCCAGCTCCGTGAACATCTTGGCCGCACGATGCTGCAGGGCCTGGAAGGAGCCGATCAGCTGACCGAACTGCTTACGCGTCTGCAGGTATTCGTGGGTCATCTCGAACGCTGCCTTGGAAGAACCGAGCATTTCGGCTGCCAGCGCAATGCGACCGCGATCAAGAACCGGCTCAAGCAGGTCAAACCCCTTGTCCGGATCGCCGAGAACGTGGGACTCATCGACATGGACACCATCCAGCGAAAGATGCGCTGCGCCGTGGCTGTCGACCGTGTTCAGCGTCTGGACGGTGACACCTTTTGCGTCACGCGGGACGAGGAACAGCGTCAGGCCGTGCGTGTCTCCGGCTTCGCCGAAGGTCCGGGCGACGACGATGAACACGTCTGCATGGTGGCCATCCTGAACGTATTTTTTCGCGCCGTTGAGCGTGTAGCCCTGTCCGTCCCTTTCGGCCTC
>JAYZBJ010000124.1:0-4236 GCA_036338795.1 Pseudomonadota bacterium
GATCGACAATCGCGGTAAGAGGCAGGCTCGAACCAGAAGCGCGCGCAGCATCCAGAGCGATGCGCAAATCCTTTCGCATCCAGTCGACTGCAAAACCATGATCGAACTCCCGTCGAGCCATCGTCTCCCAACGGTTTTCCATTTGCCAGCTTTGGGCGGCCCCGCCCGATATTGCTTCAATGACTTTCTCAACCTCAAGGCCATTCTGCTCAGCGAAATGAATGCCCTCGGACAATCCCTGCACGATACCGGCGATGCAGATTTGATTGACCGATTTAGCGAGCTGCCCTGCTCCCACTTCACCGATATGCGTGATCCTTTGGCCGTAAGACTTCATAACCGGCAGCGCCTTGTCGAGCGCTTTGGCTTCTCCGCCGCACATAATGGTCAACTTGCCGCCTTCTGCGCCCGCTTGTCCGCCGGAGATTGGAGCATCAATGAAGTTCGCGCCTCGTTCGAAGCAACGCTGATAAAGACGACGCGCCAGGCCTGCGCTGGCAGTGGTATGGTCAACGACCACCATTCCCGCCGCGAGATTTGGCTCAATCTCATCAAAGACAGCTTCAACGTCTGGATCATCCCCAAGGCACAGAAACACAAACTCGGTTCCGAAGACGGCGTCGACCGCGCTCTTCGACGCATCCCCCTTGTAGGTCTTCCGCCATTTCTGCGCTTTGGCGTCGGTTCGATTCCAGACTTTGACCGAGTGCCCGTGTTTGGTGAGATGACCAGCCATGGGAAATCCCATGACGCCCAGACCGAGAAATGCGCACTTGCTCATCAAAAGTCCTCTTTGCGTTTTACGCCTGCCTAACGACTAGCGCATGACGTTCATAGTTGTGACGGTGCTCTCCATCAGGACTTAGGCGACGAACGGGCGATTGCGATGGATTTCGTTGAAATTGCACCGATTCATGAGACCGGACCTCAAGACTAGCATGGTAAACCCGACTTTAGATCAGAAAGATCGGGAAGAAATGGCCGGTGAATATGCATCCTTCGGCCCGGATGGCAGAACGCCCCGGGCCCCGGTACGCCGCTTGGGCGCCTGGAAACTCGCATATGCGGATTTCCTGACAGCCTTGTGTGCACTATTCATCGTGATGTGGCTGGTTACTGGAACGAGTTCGGACGATCGCGAGGAAGTCGCTCGACAGTTCGGTGCCAAGCCTCTCGCAACGTCCAATGGCCCAACTACAACTAGCGCGCCAACACCCCTAATCATTGCCGAGAATGCGCTCAAAAGATCTGCGTTGCTCTCGTCTGATTTGGGCGAAGTGAAGATGTCCCGCTCCGCGAATTCGATCCGCATCGAACTTCTGGATCTTCAGTTGACGCCTCTTTTCGATACCGGCGCTGAGACGCTTAACGATCGTGGGCGAGCACTAATCGGTCTTGCGGCTGAAGCGCTAACGCACATCGACTACCATGTGTCGATAGAAGGCCATACGGACAGCCTACCAATCGCGCGTTCAGACTATTCAAACTGGGAACTTTCAGCCGGGCGCGCGAATGCCGCCAGAAGGGAACTGATCAAACAGGGTTTCCCATCCCAGCTAATCGCCGGAGTAGCTGGTCTCGCCGACACCAAGCCTCTCGATGGAATGGCTGCTTACTTGCCACAAAACCGTCGTTTAAGCATAGTCGTGCATGTTGAAGAGCGCTCCTGACACCTAAGGTGCTCCTCAGAACGGGAGGCCCGATGACCGCTGAACTGATTACAAATTGGCCCATGTGGGTCAGCTTGCTAGCGGTCCTCGTTACCATCGTACTTTACATGCTGGATCGCTGGTCGATGGAAGTAGTGTCCATCGGTGCAATCGCGGCGTTCCTCCTTCTCTTCTCATTTCCCGGCGCAATCGGCGCGTCCGGAGAGCCGATAACCAGCGCCGAATTACTTGCGGGCTTCGGCAACCCTGCACTGATCACGATCATGGCGCTACTCGTTGTCGGTCAGGGCCTCTTCCAGACCGGTGCGATTGAGGGACCGACCAAGACGCTTGTCGGACTATACGGCAAGCGCCCGATCATAACGCTTTTCAGCACCTTTTTTGCGGTCTTCGCGATCAGCGCTTTCACAAACAATACGCCTGTTGTCGTAATGTTTCTCCCGATCATGAGCGCCATCGCGATGCGCATGAAAACGAGCCCTTCGCGGCTCATGATGCCGTTGAGCTTCGTCTCAATTCTTGCAGGCATGACAACCCTTATCGGCACATCTACAAATCTCCTCGCCGCAGACGCATTGCGACGCATCGATGGCATCCGCCTCGGCTTTTTCGAGCAGACAGCGATGGGCATGATCCTCGCAAGCGTCGGCCTTCTATATTTGGCTGTGTTCTCGAGGTTTCTCCTCCCGAACCGGAACAAGTTCGCCGATGAACTCGTCCCTTCGGGGAAACAATTTCTGGCTCAGATCGAAGTGACATCGGATCACTTCCTCGCCGGCCAAGCCCCGGTGGCAGGCATGTTTCCTGATTTGAAGGACATGACGGTGCGAATGATTCAGCGCGGCGAGCGCGCGATCTTGCCGCCCTTTGAAGACATGCAGCTCAAGCCAGGCGACCTTGTAATCGTCGCCGCGACCCGAAAGGCGCTGACTGACCTTCTCGCGTCGCGTCCCGGCATGCTCCAACAACTCTGGCGAGGCGATGGACCGGACGATGTCGACACCGAACTTCCACCACTAAGCCTCGTCGAGGCCGTCATCGCGCCCGGGTCCAGAATGGCGGGCCGAACAGTAGAGCTCATCGGCTTCAGGCGATTAACTTCCGCCGTAGTCCTCGGAATCCAGCGAAGATCAAGAATGATCCGTGCAAAGCTGGGCCAGATAAGGCTCGAAGCTGGTGACACCTTACTGCTCTGCGGCCCAACGGATGCATTCCGCGAGTTGCGAACAAGCCGCGACCTTATCTTGCTCGAATGGTCTCAGAGCGAACTACCGATCACCGCACGGGGCTATGCGGCACGCCTCATCGCTATTGGAATGATTTTGCTGGCTGCCTTGGGACTGACGAGCATCCTGATAGCCTCCGTGCTGGCCGCCACCGCTATGATCCTTTTCCGCTGCCTCAACGTCCGCCAGGCCGGACGCGCACTCGATCTGCGCATTTTCCTTGTGATTGGCGCTGCGCTGACGATGGGGACTGCCCTTGAGCAAACCGGAGCGGCTGCTCTTATCGCTGATCTAGTCGTGGAAACGGCCGCGCCTCTTGGGCCCCTCGCCGTGCTTTCGGCGGTGTTTCTGTGCGTGGCATTTCTCACTAATATTCTCAGCAATGCTGCGGCCGCAGTTCTCTTCGCGCCAATTGCCCTTGAGGCGGCCCATGCAACGAATTCGGACCCGCTGCCGTTCATTCTGGCAGTGATCTACGCAGCAAACTGTAGTTTTGCATCTCCTGTGGCATATCAGACAAACATGCTTGTAATGGCGCCGGGTCATTACAAATTTTCGGATTTCGTAAAGTTCGGTGGTCCATTAGTATTGGTGATCTGGGTGGCATTTACGCTGCTGGCCCCTTGGCGTTTTGATCTTTGAGTGTGTTAATCGGTGACAATGAAGCTTGATGAATCGCTGTTTACCGTACCGGGAGTACGTCGAGGCCTGCGCTTTTACGTGACGGGGCCAACCCCCTGCCCGTACCTCGCTGACCAGTTTGAGCGAAAAGCTTTCACGCATTTGAGCCAAGCAGCACCGGATGCGCTTCACCACCAACTCAGCGAAGCAGGTTTCCGGCGGAGCCAGTCCGTCGCATACCGTCCCGCCTGTCCGAGCTGTAATGCCTGCCGCAGTGTTCGTGTTGACGTGCAAAACTTCCAGCCAAGCAAGAACCAGATGCGCGTCCTGTCCAAGAACAGCGATCTGGTGCGCCGACCGGTCGAGCCGAAAGCAACTCGCGAGCAGTTCCGGTTGCTCAAACACTATCTGGTCAATCGCCACGACGGTGGCGGAATGTCCGATATGGGCTTTCGCGAGTATGCAGGGATGGTGAATGAAACACCTGTCCAAACGGTATTGTTCGAATATCGGGAAGGCGTCGAAGACGATGCGCCGCTCGTCGCGGTCTCCCTCACTGACGTTCTGCGGGACGGCTTCTCCATGGTGTATACCTTCTTCGATACACGCCAGCCGAAACGAAGCCTTGGTACCTATATGATCCTTGATCACATCATGAATGCTGAATCCTACGCGCTGCCCCACGTTTACTTAGGTTACTGGATCAAGCAGAGCCCAAA
>JAYZBJ010000125.1:0-9906 GCA_036338795.1 Pseudomonadota bacterium
CTGTCCAAGCTTCGCGCCAGCCTGCCATCGAGGTGACGAGGTCACCTTCGGCAAAGTCTGGATGCTTGGACGCCACCACCGTACCGACAGCGCCGCCTTGCAGGGTTTCGCCAATCTGGAAGGGGGGCACATAGCTTTCACGATCATACATGCGGCCCCGCATGTAAGGGTCGACTGACATCCACGAATTACGGACCTGGATCTGGCCATCCTTCGGTTCTGGCGCTTCTGCGTCGCGTGACCCGAAGTCGGACATTTTCGGCATGCCGACCGGGCGGCTGGCGAGTGACCATTCCTTGGACTGGATTGACGGCATTGGTGTTCCTCCTGCTTATGTTCGCGCACACACATGGAGCCACACACGCCGCCTGTGAAGTGACGGCGGTAAGATTTCGCAAGACTCTTTGATCCCGCAGACTGATCAGCTCAGTTGCACGGGCCGCCAAACCGGTGTGATGGAAAGCCAAACTGGAGTGAAGAATGGCGTATCTGAAAGTCGGGCTTGTCGGGGCAGGCGTTTTCGGTGGTTACCATGCCGGAAAGATTTCTGGATCGAAGCGAACCGAGTTTGTCGGCATCTTCGATCCTGACGTTGCGCGGGCTGCAGCCCTGGCGGAAAAGCATTCGACGTCTGCCTTCGACACGGAATCCGATCTGTATGCGGCCTGCGATGCCATTCTTGTTGCATGTCCCGCGACGTATCACGAACAAGTTGTTGAAAGTGCGTTACAGGCAGGATGCCACGTCCTGGTTGAAAAGCCGCTCGCCTTGAACGGCAACGCTGCTGTTGCGCTCGCAGCGCTGGCGGATGCAAACGAGCTCGTCCTGCAGGTGGGGCATCAGGAGCGCCTCGTTCTGGAAGCGATGGGATTCTATGACATCGACGAACAACCAATCGCAATCGAAGCAGTCCGCGAAGGACCGCCGTCACCCGAAGGCAGGGCGGGCGATGTGTCGGTCATCTGGGACTTGATGATCCACGACCTCGACATTGCGGTGACCCTGGCGTCGAGCGGTTCGAAAGCCTCAGGCGGTGGCCGTCGTCACCATACAGGCCACATTGATGAGGCTGTTGCCGATCTTGATTTTCCGTCGGGCGCGACCGCTGTCATCAAGGCAAGCCGGGCGGCGCCAGGCCGTCGGCGCGCGATGACAGTGACCTACCCATCAGGAACGATCGCGGTCGATTTCCTGACGCGTTCGGTCGAAAACTCGACGCCGTACAAGATCAAGGCGGATGTTTCTGAAACGCTGCCCGATCCTCTTGGCGCGGCCGATGAAGCCTTCTTCGCTGCTTGCCTCGGCGAGCGCGAAACACCCATCCCCGGTCGGGAAGCTGCCGAAGCGGTGCGGCTTGCCGAACTCGTAGAAAAGACCGCCCTTCAGACGATTGGAGCCTGACCCATGGCCGCAGCCGAAAAGTTGATAGATCTTCCAGCCGACGCCCCGATCCAGTTCTTTGACCTGAAGGCGCAACAGGCGACCATACGTCCGGCCCTTGAGCAGCGCTGGACCACCATTCTCGACCATGGCCGCTACATCGGCGGTCCTGAAGTTGATGAGTGCGAACAGAAGCTGTGTGATTTTACCGGGGCTGCAGATGCTGTTGCAGTTGGCTCCGGGACGCAGGCGCTTGTGATGCCGCTCATCGCACTCGGCTACGGTCACGGCGATGCGGTTTTCATTCCGGGTTTCACCTACAACGCGACGGCAAATGCGGTCTTGCTGGCCGGCGCAACGCCGGTCCTCGTCGATATTGATCCGGCGACGTTCAATATGGATGCCGAAGATCTCGAGCGGAAGATTCAGCGCGTGAAGGGGACGCGCAATCTTCGTGCCCGCGCGGTAATGCCGGTCGATCTCTATGGCCTGCCGGCGAATTACAAGGGCATTCAGGACGTTGCTGACGCTCACGGCCTGCGAATTGTCGGCGACGCCGCACAGGCTTTTGGCGGCAAGCAGGATGGCAAGTGGATCGGCACGTTGTGTGAGATCACCGCGACAAGCTTTTACCCGACAAAGACGCTCGGCGGTTATGGCGATGGCGGCGCAATTCTTGTGCGTGACAAAGAAATGGGCGACCTGCTGCGTTCGATCCGCTGGCACGGCACGGGAGACAATCGCAAGGAGTCGATCCGCGTCGGGATCAATGGTCGCTGTGATTCCATCCAGTGTGCCGTCGTGGCGGAAAAGCTCGACATCTTTGAAGGGGAGCGCCAGCGCCGCATGCGTGCCGCTGAGGCATACAACTCCCGCCTCGTCGGGAAGGTCGATGGCCAGACGCCGTCGCAAAGCGATGAGCATGGCTATGGCTTGTACACGGTGCGTGTTCCGGACCGGGACACGGTCCGCGCGAAATTGCAGGAGGCAGGTGTGCCGACGGCGATCTATTACGATACGCCGATCCATCAGATGCCCGCATTTGAGCAGTTCGCGCCAGCGCGCGGCTTGCCAGAGTGCGAGCGCGCTTCGCAGGAAGTTCTCAGCTTGCCGATGCACCCCTATCTTTCCGAAGATCAGGTCCACCGCGTCTGTGACGCACTGCTGGGGGCTTTGCAGCGCTAGCAACCCCCATTAAGTGGGCAAAATGGCAAACACGCTGAAGATTCTCGCAGCCCAGCTGAACCCGATTGTCGGCGATATCGATGGCAATCTGGAGCTGGCGCGCCAGGCGATGCGCGATGGCGCAAAGCAGGGCGCTGACCTTGTTGTGTTCAGCGAGATGTTCCTTATGGGCTATCCGCCGGAAGATCTCGTGCTGAAACCGAGTGCTGTTGAGGACTGCATGGCGGCTGTCCGCCAGCTTGCAGGTGAATGCGCAGACATGCCGGCATTCGTCATCGGCTCTCCATGGCAAGACGACGGTCTGTTCAATTCTGTCGTCTACTGTAGTGGGGGCAGCATGCTCTCGCGGTATGACAAACAGGAGCTGCCGAATTATGGCGTGTTCGATGAACAGCGCCTGTTCGACAAGGGGCGATCCGCTGCCTGTGTTTTTGAGCTGAAGGGCGTGAAGATTGCGCTGGCGATTTGTGAGGACGTCTGGTTCGAACGGGTTCCAGCCGCGGCAAAGGCCTCTGGAGCGGACCTTTTCATCATTCCGAACGGTTCACCGTGGCGGCGCTCGATCCATAAGGAGCGCGCCAGGGCGTTCGACCGCTGGGCAAAGCTCGGCATGCCGTAACTCTTCGTCAATCAGGTCGGCGGCCAGGATGAACTCGTGTTCGATGGTGGCTCGTACGCGACCAATTCAACCCATTCAGAGCGATGCGGTCTCGTGGGGCAGTTCGAGACCGGCACCGAACTTGTCGTATTCGACACCGACGAAATGCGCTTTATCCTAAAGGATGAGGGTTGCCGCCCTGACCATGATGGCTGGCACATGGAATACCGTGCCGCGACCATGGCGCTTGGCGACTATGTCAACAAGAACCGTTTCCCGGGCGTTGTGCTCGGCATGTCCGGCGGGATTGATAGTGCACTGACGGCAGCGATTGCCGTCGACGCGCTCGGGCCTGAGCGGGTCTGGTGTGTGATGATGCCGTCAAAGTATACGTCGTCTCACAGCCTTGAGGACGCCAAGAAATGCGCCGAGGCGCTGGGCGTGCGCTATGACATTATCAACATTGCACCGGGAGTTGGTGCGATGGATGAGATGCTGGGGGAGGCATTCGCCGAGACGCAGCCGGACACCACCGAAGAGAACATTCAGTCCCGCCTGCGCGGCGTCACGTTGATGGCGCTCTCCAACAAGTTTGGCCACATGGTACTGACCACGGGCAACAAGTCCGAAATGGCCGTCGGTTACGCGACGCTTTATGGCGACATGTGCGGCGGTTACAACGCGCTGAAGGACTTCTACAAAACCGAGGTGTTCGAGCTTTGCCGCTGGCGCAATGCGAACCATCCTGACGAAGCACTTGGACCTCCAGGCGAAGTGATCCCTGAACGGATCATCACTAAACCGCCAAGCGCCGAGCTTCGGGAAGACCAGAAAGACGAGGATTCGTTGCCGTCTTATGACGTGCTGGATGATATTCTGCGTGGCCTGGTCGATAATGAAGAGGACATCCGCGAAATCATCGCTCGTGGCCATGACGAAGCGACTGTAAAGCGGATCGAGCATCTCTTGTATCTTGCTGAATACAAGCGTAGGCAAGCGCCGCCCGGCGCCAAAGTCGGCGGCAAGAATTTTGGCCGCGACCGGCGCTATCCGATCACGAACCGTTTCAGGGACGATTGATGACTTCACCTGTAGTCCGTTTTGCGCCTTCTCCGACTGGCAAGCTTCATGTGGGCAATGTCCGCACAGCCTTGATCAACTGGCTGTTCGCCAAGGGGCAGGGCGGCAAGTTCCTGCTTCGCGTGGATGATACCGACACCGAACGATCGACTGCGGAATATGAAAGCCAGATCAAGACTGATCTGACCTGGCTTGGCATGACGTGGGATGACACGTTCAATCAGTCTGACCGGTTTTCGACCTATGACGCCGCCGCAGACAAGCTACGTGGCATGGGCCTGCTATATGCGTGTTATGAGACGGCAGACGAGCTCGACCGCAAGCGCAAGATCGCGCTCTCTCGTGGCAGGCCACCAGTTTACGACAGAGCTGCGCTCAATCTCACCAATGAAGACAAGGCGAAGCTTGAAGCCGAAGGCCGTCGGCCGCACTGGCGTTTCAAACTGTCGGGCGAGCGGGTCGAGTGGACCGACCTGGTTCGTGGGCCGCAGAGCATTGACACGGCAAGCCTGTCCGACCCGGTGCTGATCCGTGAAGACGGATCATATCTCTACACGCTGCCTTCCGTTGTCGATGATATTGATGCGGGCATCACGCATGTGGTGCGCGGCGAAGACCACGTGACCAACTCAGGCGCGCAGATCGAGATCTTCAAAGCGCTCGGGGGAACCGCACCTGACATGGCGCACACGCCGCTACTCGTCGATGCTGAAGGTGGGGCTTTTTCAAAACGCCTCGGCTCGCTCAGCATGGATACACTGAAGGCACGTGGTATTTTTCCGATGGCGGTTCTCTCGCTGTTGGCGAAGCTGGGCACCAGCGACAACATTGAGGTTCGCGAAGACCTTCAGACGCTAGCGTCCGAGTTTGATTTTTCAAAGTTTGGCCGTTCGCCCGCCAAGTTTGACGAACGAGATCTTCTGGCGCTGAACGCGACGCTGATTCATGCAACGCCATTTGCGGCAGTGAAGGAACAGCTCGAATCCCTCGCGCCCGATGCCGCAAATGAGGCCTTCTGGCTCGCCGTTCGGGAAAACTGCCAGACGGTGAACGACGCAGCCGACTTCGCTGCCATCGCCTATGGGCAGATTACGCCGGTGGTGGACGATGAGGACAGTGAGTTCATCGCTGAGGCGGCGAACCTTCTGCCTGAGGGCGAGATCACCAGCGAAACCTGGAAGGCCTGGACGGGTGCGCTGAAGTCAGAGACTGGCCGCAAGGGTCGCGGTCTGTTCATGCCACTCCGGAAGGCACTGACGGGTCAGGAACACGGCCCTGACATGGGCGTGCTCCTGCCGCTGATCGGTCGGGACGCGGTCGTGCGCCGGTTGTCTAAAGCTTAGCTGTCCATCGCGATGACGCGATCCCGAAGTGCCGACAGGGCAGCTTCCGGGGTCGCTTCATGCACAAGGCAGGACCGGAACTCTTCTGGCGTGAACTTGCCGTCGATGATGTGATCCATCAGCTCGCCTCATGGCGACCAGAAGCCATCTTCATCGAGGAAGGCCATTGGCTTGGCGTGTAGCCCAAGGCGGGCCCAGCTTAGCATTTCAACGGCTTCTTCCAGCGTGCCGATGCCGCCAGGAAGCACGATGAATGCATCACTTTCATCAAACATCATCTGCTTGCGGGTGTGCATGTCGCCAACAATGCGATGCTCAACATCTTCGAAGATGCGTTCTTTCTGCAGCAGGAATTTTGGCATGATGCCAAGCACTTCGCCGCCAGCTTCGTGCACGGCGCGCGCACAAGCGCCCATCAGGCCGACTCCACCGCCACCATAGACGAGCCGCAGGTCCTGCTGCGCGAGGGTGCGTCCGAGGGCGCGCGCCAGCTCGATATATTCTGGTCGCACATCGTTTGATGAGCCGCAGTAAACGCAGATGGATTTGAGCTTTGTCATACGGTCTTTCCCGAATTCTTCGTCTGGCATGTACAGTCTTGGGAGGATTCGTTCCAGCACAACTCTGTTCGTAAAGCACATTTAGGCCCATATGGCGCGCATGAGATCTATGGCTGGTGATCAAGACAATGACCGGATCGACAGCGCAGATGGTGGTCTGCGAGCGTCAATCGGTCGAATCCTGAAACTGCTCTGGCGTCCTGAGCTGTCAAAATGGCGTCCGGTAATGGGCATTGCGCTCGTTCTGACGCTGGCCGCGGCGGTCCTGGAGGTGGCATCACCCATCATTCTGGGTAATGCGATCAACAAGGTGGCAGGTGAGGAGGACGCGTCTTCCGCGCCGCTCGGCATTGCCGTTACCTGGATTGGCTTTGCTATCGGCCTGCGCTTTCTTGCAGCGGCCCTGCCGCAATTACGCGATGCCCTGTTCAGCCCTGTAAGCCAGGACGCGCAACGCATTGCGTGTGTCGACGCTTTTGGTCATGCGCAATCCCTGTCACTGGCATTCCATCAGACGCGTCGTTCGGGAGCCCTGAACCGGGTCATCGAACGGGCGGCTTCTGCGGTCGACTATCTCATCCGATTTCTCGCCTTCAACATCGGGCCCACCTTTGTTCGCCTGATCCTCGCCGCCGTGGCTCTGGGGGCAGCCTATGACTACCGTCTGTCGCTGATCGCCATCGGTACGGTTGCGATTTACGTACTGGCGACAGTGGTGATCACCGAATGGCGGGTGCGCCAGCGACGGCGCATGAACAAGGCCGACACTGAGCTTCGTGCGGTTTCCATCGACACGCTAACCAACTTCGAGACGGTAAAAGCATTTGCCGCTGAAGAGCGGGAAACAGACAGGTTCAACTCCGCGCTGCGTCGTTATAACAAGCGTTTCGTCGAGGCGATGCGCAGCATGTATCTGCTGAACGCCGTTCAGGCCCTCATCATGAATGCCGGCCTGCTTGCCGTGCTGGCCTTGTCGGCATGGAATTACAAACAGGGCACAATGGAAGTGGGTGACCTTACAGCGGTCATGCTCGTCCTGCTCAGCCTTTATGCGCCGCTGAACATCCTCGGTTTTGCCTGGCGGGAAATCAAACAGGGAGCCGTCGATCTCGAAAAGCTTCACGGTTTGCTTGGCATGGTGCCAGAGGTGGCCGACAAGCCGGATGCAAAGCGTTTGACCGAGCCGGAGGGCAGGGTCGAATTTCGCCAAGTGGCGTTCACGCACGACGCACGCGCAGTCGGCGTTAGAGATGTATCGTTTTCAGTTGAGCCGGGGCGGAAAGTTGCTTTCGTCGGCACATCCGGTGCCGGTAAGTCCACCTTGCTGAAATTGCTGTTCCGCTTCTATGACGTTGAAGCGGGCGCTGTGCTCGTAGATGGGTGCGATGTTCGTGACCTCGCGCAATCCTCTTTGCGGCAGGCACTCGGTCTCGTTCCGCAGGACGTGGTGCTGTTCAATGACACCATCCGTGCGAACATTTCTTATGCCCGCCCGGACGCGACGCTTGACGATCTTCGTGATGCTGCCCGTCGCGCTCAACTTCTGCCGTTTATCGAATCGCTGCCGGAAGGATGGGACACGCGTGTTGGTGAGCGGGGCCTGAAACTCTCAGGCGGCGAGAAGCAACGCGTCGGTATTGCTCGCGTAATCCTCGCAGACCCAGCCGTGCTTGTCCTCGATGAGGCGACATCGGCGCTCGACAGCGCAACCGAAGCTGCGGTTCAGGAAGCGTTGGACGAAGCCTCGAAAGGGCGGACGACGCTGAGTGTCGCGCACCGCCTCTCCACTGTGCAGAATTCTGATGAGATCATTGTTCTCGATGAGGGGCGTATCGTGGAACGCGGGTCGCATGCTAAGCTTATATCCACAGATGGCGTATATGCGCGGATGTGGGAAAGACAGGCCGCGCGAGACAAGCTCGCCGCTGTCGCGGAATAGGAATACGGAAGGACTAAATGGCCAAGCGCACCAGAAACGTTTCTGACAGGACATTTCCCTGGTTCCAGAGTGGGTTCGATCTTGAAGGGATTGTGGGCTTTCTCGCTGCGTTCCTGCTGGCGATCCTGCTCGGTATGCTCTGGTGGCTGCTGTTCTGGATCGCGATCATTCCTGGCATTTTCCTGCTGTTCGCAACGCGCACGGCCGAGCGCGTCACACCTGAAGACAAGTCTTTGCTGATAACGCCGTGCGATGGCGTCGTTGTATCCATTGAAGAAACCGATGCACCGGAAGAGCTGCGGATGCCCGGCATGGTGCGCCGCGTCAGGATTTCTTCGTCTCCATTCTCATCGAACAATATCCATGCGCCTGTCGAGGGGACGATCGACCATCTGGTCCGTGAGGAGGGGGCTGCCGAATCCTTTGCGGCAATGAGGCCTGAGAAAGACGGGCTTGAAGTGCTGTACATCACAATTGCCGGCGAAGCAGGCCCTGTGGGACTGCGCGTCGCGACAGGTGGCCTTGGGCCGCGCCTCGAGACGCGCGCCGACGCAGGTGATCGCGTTATCGCAGGTAAGACGATAGGTACCCGGCGGCTCGGCGGATGGTGCGACGTATATCTTCCAATGGAAGGCAGCGTCCTGGTCGAGCCTGGCCGCACGCTGATCGGCGGTGAGACTGCGTTGATCCGTTTGGGCGATAATGTGAGCGCGGCGTTTGAAACGCCTGAGCCGATCCATGAAACCGAGGACCCGACCCCCGATACCGTTCCGCCAGCGGTCGCAGAAGCGATTGACGAGGATGGTGAGCCGGATGACCTGGACCCTGATGACCCTCGGCGGAACGATCCCGCTGAGATGTTTGCACGCCTGCGGCGCAAGGCCGGTGGCCTATCAGATGATGGTGAGGACCCGGCAGGTAGCTGATTATTGCTGTTTCCGGGAATTCATCCAGCGCATGAGTGGTCTCAGCGGAATGACCCATGCAATGCCCGCGAATATGTAGAACACCAGCTGCAACCATTGCGGTGCGTCTGTCAGTAATGTGCCAATGGTCCCCGCCAGGAATATCCAGAGCGCGATGAAAGCGAGCAAGGTGATTCCGGCGATGACTTTGCGCATTGTCAGTTTGATCCTGTTCTAGTCGTGGGCTGCGACGCCTTGGACGCTTGCAGAAGATATCCTGTGCGTCAGATAGGGGAGCATGAGGCTAGCTGCAAAAAGTGATATCGCCGCAGTCTGGATCCGCCGCTGGTTGATCCTGATCGCGATCATGGTCTATGCGATGATCCTGATTGGAGGGATGACGCGACTGACGGATTCCGGCCTTTCGATTACGGAATGGCAGCCCATCAGCGGAACGCTTCCGCCGCTCAGTGAAGAGGCTTGGGCGATTGAGTTCGCAAAGTACCAGAATACGGCTGAGTTCCAGCAGCAGAACTACAACATGACGATGGGCGAATTCCAGTACATCTACTGGTGGGAATGGGGACATCGCCTGTTCGGGAGACTGATCGGACTTGTGGCGATTGGTGGCTTCATCTGGTTCCTCGCAAAAGGATGGCTCACCCGGTCGCTGTCCATGCATCTGGTCGCGCTGATAGCGCTGGGCGGACTTCAGGGCGCAATTGGCTGGTGGATGGTGTCCAGCGGCATCGGGGAGACAGACCGGCTTGATGTGGCGCCCTACCGGTTGGCGACGCACTTCGTCCTGGCACTCGTAATTATTGGCTACACGGTCTGGATATGGCTCGATCTTGGCCGACGAGAGGGCATAGGCGCCTCCGCAGGATTACGATGGGTGTCTTTGCTGTTGCTGGGC
>JAYZBJ010000126.1:0-19901 GCA_036338795.1 Pseudomonadota bacterium
CAAATCGCGGAGAGATATTCGGTGTGCCCGGGATGGGCAAAGCCGGCTGAATAGAGCACGGCTTTCGAGATCGGGTTCGTAACAACGCCGCCCGCCTTGCCTTCCAGCGCATGTTGGGTCGCGCGCTCGATGCTCTCAAGGATGGCGGTTGCGGCTGCGCTGTTGGGCGCGCCTGTCTGTACGGCTGGAAGGTCAGCCCTTAGCGGCAGCACGGGCAGGGTGTCTGCAAACGTGCCAGCCGCGTCGTCGGGTGATGCGATCACGCTGACCGGGCAGTCAAAGAGTTCTGGCGTGCCGATCACATAGAAGGTTGCGCCTGCGTCCTCGCGCAGCGCGTGCCAGGCCTTGGCTGTGATTTGCGGGCCGCAACCTGCGGGGTCACCCATGCTGACGGCAAGCGGACGGAGAGGAGGCGTTTGGCTGCTCATTGACGCTGATGTGCGCGATCAGGCCTGCGCATGCAAGCCGGCAGCGCGTCTCATGTTTTGCCTGTTCTAGCTGCCGCGCTGGATGATCGTCGCGTCACGGCGCAGATTGCGCAGCTCACGCTGGGAGATCATGCCGAGCTGACGGCCATAAAGCTGGTCTTCGAGCTCTTCGCGGCTTGGCAGCGTGTCACCGGACTCATCGCGGTCACACAGGTACATGACACCGATCGAGCCACCCATCGCCATGACGTCCGTACGCTGGCCCGGCTCGAGCGAAGCGATCGTCGCCCGGGCTTCAGGGCCGAGATCGTCAAGCTTCACGTCGCTGAGATCGCTGGCTTCTAGGTTGGGGTCGTTACCAGCAACCGAGCGGGCGTCTTCGCAGGTCTCTGCGGCAGCGGTTGCAGCAAGAAGGTCTTCTTCCGAACCGTTGCCAACCGCGAGGCGGACCATGTCCACGATGGTGACTGTTTCGGCCGGATCGCGCTTGCCGCGGAATTCGATGATGTAGACGCCGTTCTCGACCGCGATCGGGTCGCTGAGGCCCGGTTCGGTCATCGCAAGAACAGCATCAGCGACTTCAGGATCGAGATCTTCAGGCGCAACATAGCCCATTTCACCACCGGCCGCGGCGGTTGGCGCCGAAGAGAAACGTTCCGCGGCCACTTCAAACGGCGCGCCGTTCCGAAGCTGCTCGATGATCGTCTGCGCACCCTGGAGGGCTTGCTGCTTTTCTTCCTCGTTTGCCGTGTAGAGGAAAATCTCGCCGAGACGGTACTGCGTTTCAGCCGACGCTTCCTTGAGGCGCTTGAGGCGCTCTTCAATCTGGTTGGCGGAAATACGGATACGTGTGCCGTACAGGCCGCCCATGATCCGCCGCCAGGCGATATCAGCGCGCATCTGCGCTTCGAGGCTTTGCGGGTCCACACCGGACTGGCGCAGCACGCCGATCAGCGTTTCGCGCGTCAGGCCGGACTGGCGGGCCATGTCCTCGATCGAACGGTTGATGTCTTCTTCCGACACTTCGACTTCATACTCGGCAGCTTTCTGAAGCTGCAGCTTTTCGTCGATCAGCTCATCGAGCGCCTGCGATGCAATCTGTTGCTGTTGTTCCGGCGTCGGGCGCTGGGCACCGAGCGTCATCAGCAGCAGGCTCGCGCGCTCACGCACGTCGCTATAGGAAATCGGCTGGTCGTTAACGATGGCGACAATGCCTTCGATCGTCTGCGCTTCCTGTGCCTGTGGGGTCGGGGCAATTGCCGGCGCCGTAAGGGCGAGCGCGATGGCCGTGGCAGCAAATCTAATCATACGGAACCTCCGCTTGCCTGTCTGTCAGGGCAAGACGCTTAAATTATGGCAAACCATACATTGCAGGGGGCGTGAAGCAATGTAGCGATTCCAGTGCGCTTCATCTTGCACGATCCCCTAGTCGAAGTTGGACGAACCGACATTGCCGAGCGACTTCAGCGAGAAGCGGAACAGCACCGAATCCGACGGACCGAGTTGACGATCAATCTGTTCCGACCGCTCGAATACCAGCTCGAAACGCGCGCAGTCATCCTCGTAGCCGAGGCCGAGCTGGTGGCGGATATCCCGGTTGCCTTCGATATCGCGCTGCAAGCCGTAGAGCACGAAGTAATTGTCGGTCACCGATACTTCAGACGTGAGCAGCACGCCTTCCTGACGCGCGCCCGATTGCGAGACCTGCTCGCGGATCTGGTAGTAGAGCGCATTGGCCTTCACCCGGTCCAGGTTGAGGTTGAGGCCGGTATCGATCCGGTTCAGCTCCAGAGTATCATCATCAAGGCGCACTTTGGCCTGCACGTTGAGCGGGCTGCCAAGGTCAAGCGCGAAGGCGCCCACCCAGTCACTCACCGTGCCATCGAGGCCGCTCGGTTCATCGAATGCCGGGTCGGAACGGTTACGCCAGCGTCGGCCGGCAAGTGCGGAGAACTGCACACCGGACTTCCAGCGCGCAACGGTGGAGATACCTGCCGCGACCTTGCTGTCGCCTTCATAGAGATCGTACCCGACCTGCGCATTGCCCTCGAAAAGGGATGAGGTGTCGATCTCGTAGTAGTTGCCGTCTTCGATCGGCAGGTCGGCCTCATTCGGGCCGCTGGTGCCAACCGCGCCCATGACGATCGGCTCGACCGTGATGTCGACCGATTTGCCCGGCCGGAATAGGGGGTAGGAGAGCTCGATCCCGGTTGTCGCGAAGCTGCGTTCGACGGAGTCGCTGACGCCATCATTCGGATAGTCGTCTAGCTCATAGTGATCGAACCGGGCTTCGGCGAAAGGTTCCGCGAGCAGGCCGCCGGGGAGGACTTTCTGAACAGACCATTCAGCGCCGACGGTCGCGCGATGGCTGTCTGCGCCAGTTTCGCGTGTCAGGAACGCTGTCGACGCGTTCACGCTGGCATAGCCGTAATTGCCGAAGTCGAAGACGCGTTCGGCAAAGGCGAGCGGAAGCACATCGGCAATCGCATCTTCGCGGTCATCGTCGAAGCGCAGGCTGTCAAAGGTCAGCAGCGAGGCGTCGGCATACCAGTTGGTCGACTGGCCCTGCGTGAATAGCTGCGAGAGCAAAAGACGCGGCTGGTTGGTATAGAGGCCGCGCTGTTCGTTCTCGCCGTCAATGTCGTAGCGGCGAGTGTACAGGTCATCAGTCGCTTTCTCGACGCCAAAACCCCAGAGCCAGTCATTGGTGATCTGGAACTTGCCATTACCGAAAATGTGGCCGCGCCATTCCTGATCGCCGAATTTCTCGCCATCGCTGTCGAAATCCTGCTCATAGGTGAAACTGCCATTGAAGTTCACCTGGCCGGACCAGAAGCGCGTGCGATAGTCGAGCTCAAGCAACGGATTGACCTTGGTGTTGAGCATCGGGGAGATGGTCAGATCCTGATAGGGGGAAATGGCCCAGAAATACGGCTGTTGGTAAACGACACCGCGCTTGGAGGAGCTACCGACCGTCGGGAAAAGGAAGCCGGAGCGGCGCTCCGAGTCCGGATCAGGGTGTGCGAAATAGGGCAGGTAGATGACCGGGATACCGGCCACTTCCAGCACCGCGTCGCGATAGCTGTACACGCCGTCTTCTTCATCGAACACGGCCTTGCGTGCCCGGATCGCCCAGGTCGGCGTGGAATCTTCCTCGCAGAGTTCGCAGGCGGTGAAGACCGCGCGGTCGAGCGAGTTGTAGGTTTCGTTCTCGCGCTGAGCGAGGTTGGCAGACGCGGTCCCGCCATCTGGCGTGCGCATGGCAAACCCGACCGCATAGCCGTTGGCCAGGTCGGCATCGGTCTCGATCTCTTCGGCAAAACGCTGTGTGCCGTCCGGCTCGAGGATGACGACATTGCCCTGCGCGCGGACTTTTGCGGTCAGTCGGTTATAGGTCAGCTTGTCGGCCGTCATCACGCGGCCTTCATACTCTGCCTGCACATTGCCTTCGGCGACAACGAGGTTTTCCTCTTCGAGGACGTACACATTGTCTGCTGTCAGCGACACGCGCGAGGCTTCAGCCTGGGCCTCGGAAGCTGCTGTCTGAGCTGACGCAACCTGGCTGAGGCAGCCAAGCAGCAGCGCTGCCGAAGCGGTTTTCCAGACGCCCATGGGGCCTCCCGATTTACTCTAACACCCTGATAGACCGCATAAGCGGCACCGGCTGCCCCGTCCAGCCATAGACACTGTAGCTTGCGGTATATTCACTAAAGCTGTGGCCTTCGGGTCAGGAACGTGACGCAAGTCCGCCGGCGTGGGTCAGCGCCTTGCCCTCGATTTCAAGCTCCATGAGAAGCGCCGCGCACTGACGGGCAGTACAATCGCTGGCGCGCGCGATCTCTGCGATCGGCAATGGTGTTGGCGACAGGGCCTCAAGGATGCGGGCTGACAGTCCGTGACGCGGTGCGGCGTTGTTTTCTGCCGGGTCGAGCGGCAGGCGGGGAGACCAGTCGACATGGCCATTGCCCTGCAATTGCGTCGAGACCGCCTCGAGGATATCTGCCCCGTGCCTTACGAGCGTCGCTCCATTCCGGATCAACCGGTTTGCTCCTGCAGCGCGGGCGTCGAGCGGCGATCCCGGCACGGCCATGACCTCACGCCCTTGTTCGCCCGCCATGCGCGCGGAGATGAGTGAGCCGGAGCGCTCTGCCGCTTCCACAACAACGGTGCCGACGGCGAGGCCGGTGATAATCCGGTTGCGGCGCGGAAAATCCCTTGCTGTCGCCCGGTGGCCAAACATCCGTTCGGACACAATTGCGCCCTTCTCGCAGAGGGCATCGTAAAGCTCGCGGTGCTGTGGGGGATATATCTGGTCAACGCCTCCGGCCAGGACAGCGATGGTGCCGGTGTCGAGCGAGGCGGCGTGAACTTCGCCGTCGATACCGCGCGCCATGCCAGAGACGGTGACAAGGCCGGCTTCGCCGAGTGATGCTGCCAGGTGCCGCGCCATCTTGCGCCCCGCTGCCGAGGCATCCCTTGCACCCACCAGAGCGATCGCCAGACGGGACAGGAGGTCCAGCTGGCCCCGCACCATGATGACAGGCGGCGGCGGTGAGAGGTGGGAGAGCGCTTCAGGGAAGCGGGCATCACTCGCGGGCAGGATGTGGACGCCCGCGGCGAGGGCGGCGTCAATCTCACGCCGGGCAGCCTGATGGTCAGCCTTGATGTTCGGCTGCGCGGCAAGCGCTTGGTCGGGGGTGCCATATCTGGCCAGAAGCTGGAAGAACGTGACCGGGCCTATGCGCGGCGCGCGCGCCAGGGCGAGCCAGCTGACCAGGTCATTGTCGCCCCCCACCTCAGGCATCAGGCGTCTTTCTTCTTCTGGCCGAATTTTGGCTCAGCCCCCTTGAGAAGGCGTCCGAGATTGGCGCGGTGCGTCCAGAAGACGAGGACGCTGAGCGCCGCAAGAACGCCGACGGCAAAGTGCGTTTCACCGAGCAGGAAGGCGCCCACAGGAACGAGGGCCGCCGCGGTCAGCGCAGCAAGCGAGGAAATCCGGAACAGTGCGAACATGATCAGCCAGATCGGGCCGCCGACCATGAGGCCTTTCAGCGAGGCGAAGACAAGCAGGCCGGCATAGGTTGCAACGCCCTTGCCGCCCTTGAAACCGAGCCAGACCGGATAGCAATGTCCGAGGAAAGCCGCCGCACCGGCGATCAGTCCGACATTCCTGTCGGTGAAAGCCCACGCAAACAGGAGCACGGCGAGGCCCGCCTTGAAGCTGTCGAGCAAGAGCGTGGCGAGTGCGAGATCCTTGCGTCCGGTCCGCAGGACATTCGTCGCCCCGATATTGCCAGAGCCGATCTTGCGAATATCGCCGAGGCCAGCGGCGCGCGTTATGATGAGGCCGAACGGGATTGAACCGAGGAGGTAGCCTCCGACTGCGGCGATGAGAAAGGGTAGATAGGTCATGCATGGCCCCGATACTTGCGGCCCATACGGGCTGAGCCGCCACCGCCCGTCTTGTCAGCCTGATCCCGGCAAGGGTCAAGCGCAGGCAAGTGGGACAGCCGCCACATTCCCGTGGAAGCCGATCAGTCAAAATCCCCTGAGACGCGAATAATTGTCCGTACATCAGTACGGCAGCGGTGAGTCCGGAGGGGCTTCTTAACGTCCGCCAAACCCGAAACCATTGCAGATCAGCGCAGGGGTTCGCCTGAGGGGCGAGTTATGCATCAAAAATTCGCGTCAGTTATCGGCGTGTCGCCGCTCGCCTGTCGGGGGCGCTTGAAACATGCTGTGGAACGCGACTGGTTGCCCTTATCGTACAGACATACGGCATCGTTCAGGTGGGCCATGATGAGTCGTTGGGACACGTACTTGCGATCAATGAAATCGAAAGCATGACGATTGCATGGTCCGGTTAAGGTCTCGTAGGAATGTACGAAAATGGCTCGAAAGCGTCATCAGCAATCTGTCGAACAGGTGCGTGAGCGAATCCTTCGGGAGGTCATCTCGCTGATCTCGAAACATGGCGCGGACCGCGTGACGCACCGGTTGCTGGCCAAGTCTCTCAGCCTTTCGCCGGGCACATTGACCTATCACTTCAAGCGGCGCGAAGATCTCATCCACGGCGCATTCGATCTTTACATGGCTGACTATTCGGCGGGCCTGACCGCAGCGCTTGCCTCCCGACCGCTGACTTCGTTCGATGATATTGCCCGTTTCCTCGCAACACTGACGAGCCTTGATCCGGCCCATGCTGACCTCGCGACGTTTGAATACGAGATGATCTCGAATGCTCAGCGTGACCCAGCGCTCAAATCGGCGGTCACCGCCTGGTCAGGACAGTTGCCAAAAGCCATCGCCTCTGCGCTGGAAGCCCTCGGCCAACCGGATGCTAGCCGAACGGCGAACCTGCTGACGGCTATCTGCCGCGGCGCGGAAGTGGATGTCCTGACGCGCAGCTTACGGATCGACGAAACCGCGTTCCGGGAACGATTGCTGAGCGTGCTGAGAGCCGGGCTCTAGCGTTCGCGTTCGAAGACGGTCTCACCGCCCACGATTGTCCGCATCACCTGGCCGACCATGCGGCGGCCGTCGAAAGGTGAGTTGAGGGAACGGGAGCGCAGCGTCTCCCGCTCGCACAGCCACGGCTTGTCCGGATCGAACAGGATCAGGTCTGCTGGCGCGCCTGCGGTCAACTGCCCCTGCGGCACGCCAATGATGTTTGCCGGGCTCGCCGTAACGGGCATCAGCGCATCCAGCATGGACAACCTCCCATCCTGTACGAGGACGAGCAAGGCAGAAAGCACCGTCTCAAGACCGGCCGCACCGAAGCTTGCTTCGGCGTAGGGCAATCGCTTCTCTTCTGGTGGTTGCGGATCGTGCGCCGAGACGACGGCATCGATTTCGCCTTCCGCAAGCGCATCAATCAGAGCCTGGCGATCTTCCTCGCACCGGAATGGCGGATTGACCTTGCAGTAGGTGAGGTAGTCGCCGACATCGAGTTCATTGAAGAAAAGATGATGGGCGGCGACGCTGACCCATGCTTTGACCCCGCGGCCGCGAGCCGCCTTTACCATGTCGATGCTGCGGGCCGTGGAAACCTGGTCGACAAGCATTGTGCATTTCGTGGCTTCAGCCAGAAGCAGGTCGCGCGAGAGGCCAAGCCATTCTGCCTCGCGCGGCAGGCCAGACAGGCCAAGGCGGGCGGCAAGGGCCCCAGCATTCATCACACCGCTCTTGCCCAAGGCGTGATCGTCTGCCCGGCTGGCGATGATCGCACCGCAGCTGGCGGCATAAGCCATCGTCCGCCGCATGACCGACGCATCGGCAACCGGCAGGTCACCATTGGTGAAGAAGACCGCACCTGAATCGGCCATCATGCCGATCTCGGCCATCGCTTCACCCTTGATCCCCTTGGTCAGGGCACCGGCCGGGTAAATCCGGGTCTTGCAGGTTTCACGGCCGCGATTGGCGATGAACTGGACGAGCGCAACATCGTCGATGACCGGGTTGGTGTCTGGCATGACGACCATGGAGGTCACTCCGCCTGCCACGGCAGAGCGCGAGGCGGTGGCCAGTGTCTCTTTCTGTTCGGCACCGGGTTCGCCGGTTTTTACGCGCAGGTCGATCAGGCCAGGAGACAGGCAAAGGCCGCCAGCATCCAGCGTTTCGTCAAGCTTACCGCTTGCGGACCCGACCTCGGCAATCATGCCGTCCTCGATCACCAGGTCACCGGTTTCGTCGATCTCATTGGCCGGGCAGAGCAGGCGGGCATTACGGATCAGCGTTCTCATGTGCGCCTCCCGGAGAGGAGTTTCAGAACGGCTTCACGGACGGCGACCCCCATCTCGACCTGTTCGGTGATGACGGAGCGGTCTCCGTCCGCGATGGCGCTTTCGATCTCGATCCCGCGATTCATGGGGCCGGGGTGCATTACGGTGGCATCGGAGGCAGCGCGCTTCAGGCGCTCTGCCGTGAGGCCGAAATTGCGGAAATATTCACGCTGGCTCGGCAGGTAGGCGCCGTTCATGCGCTCGAGCTGAAGGCGCAGCATCATGACAACGTCCGCGCCTTCGATCGCCTTGTCGAAATCATTGATCGCGCGGGCCGCGCCCCATGTGTCGCTGCCTGCGGGCATGAGGGTGGCAGGGCCACACAATGTGACTTCAGCCCCGAGCATGTGCAGCGCCATTGTCGTGGAACGGGCAACGCGTGAATGCAGGATATCTCCACAGATGGTGACCTTCAGCCCCTCGATCCGGCCCTTGGCGCGGCGGATGGTCAGCGTGTCGAGCAGGCCCTGCGTCGGATGCTGGTGGGTGCCGTCGCCTGCATTGATGACCGCGCAATCCACCTTGCGGGACAAAAGCTTCACGCCGCCTGAGGCGGAATGACGGATGACGATCGCATCCGGCGCCATGGCATTCAGCGTCATCGCCGTGTCGATGAGCGTCTCGCCCTTTTTCACCGATGACTGGGCCACCGGCATGTTGATGACGTCTGCACCGAGCCGTTTTGCCGCGATCTCGAACGAAGACATGGTCCGCGTGGAATTCTCGAAGAAGAGGTTGATCACCGTGCGGTTTTTGAGGTGCTGCTCGGGCCGGCGCTGTGCGCGCGTTGCCTCTGCGAACTCTTCGGCAAGATCGAGGATATGTTCGATGTCGAGACGGGAAAGGTCTTCAATGCTCAGCAGGTGAGTGTGCTTGAATTCGTAGCTGTAGCCCGGAATGGCCATGCCTTACCTTTCGATTTTCGGCGGTTTATTCGCGATTCAGGACAGGGGCAAGGGGTTAGAACAACCCGGCCCGCAGGCAGGCGAACCAGATCACCGGCATTGTGATGACTGACAGCACGGTCTGCATCGCTATCAGGTTCGCCGCGAGCGGGGCATCGCCGCCCAGCTGCCGCGCCAGAATGTACGAGCTGGTCGCAGTCGGCACGGCGGCGCTGATCACCGCCACAGCGAGCGGCATGCCGGACAGGCCGACGGCCAGCGCAAAGCCGATGGTGAGAGCCGGGAGCCCCAGCAGGCGCACCATGCACCAGACGAGGGTCTTCACTCCGGCCCGGCCAAGCGCGGCGACATCGACACCCGCACCAGCCGACAGGAGACCGAGTGCAATCGCGCCTCGTCCGAGTAGGTCAATGGTGAGGTCGACCTCGCCCGGTATCGGGATGTTGAACGCGGCGAGCGCTCCGCCAATGGCGCAGGCAATGAGAAGCGGGTTGCGTGCAAGCTCCAGCACCGGGTGGCGTCTGGGCTTCGTTTCCCGCTCGGCATGTGCGGTCAGCGCAGCGACGCTGAGAATGTTCGCAATGGGGATCATCGCGGCTGCAGCGATGGAGACAAGGGCGAGGCCCTCATCGCCAAACAGCGCGCTGCCGATCGAGAGCGCGACGAACGTATTCCAGCGTACATTGGACTGTATGATCGAGCCGACTTCCGGTCTTCGGATTCCTGGCCAGGCGCGGGCCAGAATTCCGAAAGCCCCAAGTGCCAGCTGCGCCGCGATCAGCACCGCGGCCAGTTTCCAGGGCGCGGATTCGAATGGCGCGCGGGCAAGTGCGCGAATGATCAATGCAGGCAGCAGGACCAGATAGGCGATCCGCTCGATGCCGCGCCAGCCTTCATCCGGAATCACCTTTCGCCAGCCGAGAAAACGGCCGAGGGCGGTGATCAGGATGACCGGGATGAGTGCCGCGAGGAAGGAGCTCATGAGGCATTCGCCAGACGGTCAATCGCCGTCTGGAGGATGATGGCTGCAGCCGAGGCGTCAATCAGTTCGGCCCGGCGCGCGCGCGACAGGTCCGCTGCGATCATGGCGCGTTCCGCCTCGGTGCTGGTCAGCCGTTCGTCCTGGAAGGCAATGGGGATGTCGCGCTTTGCAATGATGTTGCGGGCGAGTGCGCGGGCCGATTGTGCTCGCGGGCCTTCGGTTCCGTCCATGTTGAGCGGCAGGCCGATCACGAGACCGACGGTGCGGCGCTCATCCATGATTGCGAGCAGTCGGTCCAGTGACGGGCCGAGCTTGCGGCCTTTCTGGATTGTCTCGACCGGAGACGCGATCAGGCGCGAAGCATCGCAGGCTGCGATCCCAAGGGTCTTCGTGCCCGGATCAATGCCGATGAGCGGGCCATAGTCTGGCAGGTCGAAAAGGTCTGTGACAGGCATGAATGGCCGCGCGGCGTGGGCTGAACTCTTGAATTTGGCCTGCCTAGCGCGTATCCGGGCGCCTTGTCGATTGGAGAAAGCCGATGAGCGTTACGAAAGACGATGTCCGCAAGGTTGCCCGCCTGTCGCGCATTGCCGTGACCGAAGAGCGTATCGAACCGCTCGCGAACGAGCTGACGGCCATCATGGGTTGGATCGAACAGCTCAACGAAGTCGACGTCGACGGTGTCGAGCCGATGACCTCTGTTGTCGATGCAACGCTTCCGATGCGCGACGATGTCATCACCGACGGCAATATCCAGGATCAGGTCCTCGCCAACGCACCGAAAAGCGAAGACGGATTCTTCGTCGTACCGAAGTCCGTCGAATAGGCATCAGCTGTCTTCGGCCTCATCGCCTTCGTCTTCGAGGGCGTCTTCATTCCATTCATAAATGCCGCGAATCGGGCAGCGCATGGCGGGCATGTCCGTCCGGTCTGGTCCGAATACGCTGTCATAAGCGAAGATCGAGTCGCCCTTTGTCAGGCAGCTTGACCCGCCGAACGTGTCGAGGCTGAGTGACTGGGCGCGGTCGAGATCGGAACACTTGCCCATCATTTCCAGCAGGTATTCATCATTCACGCCCTTTTCCACGATCACCGTCTCGCGTGTGGCTGCACGAAAATTGTCGATGCTTCCGGTGAAGCAGATCCGGTCTACCTTCTCGCCGAGCCGGGCATCATTCAGCCAGTCTGCTGATTCTTCTGTGTCCGGTGATGTACTGCAAGCGGCAAGCAGTGCGGCGCTGACGGTGCCGAATGCAAGTGTACGGATCATGCTCTTCATGGGGGCTCCTCCAGTGTTGGCATCGTTTTTGGCGATGCTGTCCGGCTGACCAGTACACCAATTCATGCCGACTGTATCGGGCGTGTCGAAAAGCCATCTTCAGTCATCGGGGCTTGAACTTTCGTGTCCGGCCTGCATACGAAGGCCGCAAGCATACTTCCGGACATCTGAACGCGACATGACCGATCTTACCAGACTGACCCTGGCCTCCGCCCTTGATGGATTGAAATCAAAGGCATTCTCCTCGACCGAGATCACGCAGGCCTTCATCGACGCCATCGAAGCTTCGAACGAGACGCTCAACGCCTATGTTGTGAAGACTCCCGAGAAAGCGCTCGAGATGGCCGCCGAGTCCGATCGCAGGATCGCGTCCGGTGAAGCCGGCGCGCTCGAAGGTGCACCGCTTGGCGTGAAGGACCTTTACTGCACCAAGGGTGTGCGCACGACGGCGTGTTCGAACATCCTCGGCGAATTCACGCCAACTTATGAGTCGACGGTCACGCAGCAGCTCTGGGATGCCGGTGCCGTCATGCTGGGCAAGCTCAATATGGACGAGTTTGCGATGGGCTCGTCCAACGAGACCTCGCGCTTTGGCCCGCCAGCCAATCCGTGGCGCCGGGACGGCTCCAACCAGAACCTGACGCCAGGCGGTTCGTCGGGTGGTTCGGCTGCAGCGGTTGCGGCTGATCTCTGCCTCGGCGCGACGGCCTCCGACACGGGCGGTTCGATCCGCCAGCCAGCGAGCTTCACCGGCACGGTCGGTATCAAGCCAACCTATGGCCGCGCCAGCCGCTACGGCATGGTCGCATTTGCCTCGTCGCTCGACCAGGCTGGCCCGATCGCCAAGACTGTCGAAGACAGCGCCATCATGCTGGAAGCCATGTGCGGCCATGATTCCAAGGATTCGACCTCGCTGCCGGAACCGGTTCCCGAATGGCGTGAGGCTGTGCACCGCGGCGTCCAGGGCATGAAGATCGGTATTCCGAAAGAGTATCGTGTCGATAACATGCCGGAAGAGATCGAGGCGCTGTGGAGCCAGGGCATCGAATGGCTGAAAGAGCAGGGCGCCGAGATTGTCGACGTCACGCTGCCGCACACGAACTATGCGCTTCCAGCCTATTACATCGTTGCGCCGGCAGAGGCTTCGTCCAACCTCGCCCGCTATGACGGCATGCGGTATGGCACACGCGTTTCCGGTGACAATCTGATCGAGACCTATGAAGGCACGCGTTCGACCGGCTTCGGCGACGAAGTCCAGCGCCGCCTCATGATCGGTACCTATGTGCTGTCGTCCGGCTACTATGACGCCTACTATCTGCGCGCGCAGAAAGTCCGCACCAAAATTCTTAATGATTTCGTTGAGGCGTTTGGCCAGTGCGACGCGCTGCTGACGCCGACCTGTCCATCGGCAGCCTTCGCGTATGGCGAGAAGGCCGACCCGGTCCAGATGTACCTCAATGACATCTTCACCGTGACGGCAAACCTCGCCGGCCTGCCGGGCATTTCGGTTCCTGCCGCGCTCGACAAGCAGGGCCTTCCGCTCGGCCTTCAGGTCATCGGGAAGGCGCTCGACGAAACAACTTGCTTCCGGGTTGCTGGCGCTCTCGAACATGCGGCAGGTTTCGTGGCAAAGCCGGAGAAGTGGTGGTAGGCTCAGGCATGTCCCGCCGAACCCGTACACTTCTCTACGCTGGCTGCGCCTTTGCGGCGATGGTGCTGATGATCTTCCTGATGGCCTGGCAACAGGGCATCAACCCGCTGCACCCGCGTACCCGCAATTACTGGCTCGCCGCTATCCTCGCGGCCGTATATATCTCGATCCGCGGCGCTGTCTTCGTGGAGCGTCTTCAATACCGGCGCGAACGGAAGGCCGAGGAAGAGATGCCGCCAAGCCGGCTTAGCGCCAATATCAATGATCGTATGGCGGCCCGCCGTGCCCGTGTCGAGGCTGCGCGAAAGAAGGCCGCGCAGGAAGAGGCCGATCAATAAAATCCTCATGCATGCTGGGCTATGGCATGCCTCCAAGAGCTATGCTTAAACGCGCTTCAAACTGATTTGATTGCTGGATGATTCCAAATGACTGAGCGGCCGACCTATACGCTGAAAGGCGAAACCGGAGACTGGGAACTTGTGATGGGCCTCGAAGTCCATGCGCAGGTGGCCTCCGAAGCAAAGCTGTTCTCCGGCGCGTCGACCAGGTTTGGCGCTGATCCCAATTGCAATGTCTCGCTCGTCGATGCGGCGATGCCGGGCATGCTCCCGGTCATCAACCGCAAATGCGTCGAACAGGCGGTGCGCACGGGCCTTGGCCTGAAGGCGAAGATCAACAAGTGGTCCCGCTTCGACCGCAAGAACTATTTTTATCCCGACTTGCCGCAGGGCTACCAGATCAGCCAGTTCGAACATCCGATCGTGGGCGAGGGCGAGATCGAGGTTGATGTCGAGCCGGCGCACGGCGATCCGGCCTACAGCTTCCCGGTCCGCATCGAGCGCCTGCACCTTGAGCAGGATGCCGGCAAGTCGATCCACGACATGGATCCGACTGCCACCTATGTGGACCTGAACCGTTCAGGCGTCGCGCTGATGGAAATCGTTTCCAAGCCAGACGTCCGCACGCCGCTTGAGGCAGCAGCCTATGTGAAGAAGCTGAAATCCATCGTTGTCGCGCTAGGCACCTGCGACGGCGACATGGAGAAGGGCAATCTCCGCGCTGACGTGAACGTCTCCGTCTGCAAGCCGGGCGCCTATGAGAAATTCCGCGAGACGGGTGACTTCTCGCATCTGGGCACGCGCTGCGAGATCAAGAACATGAACTCGTTCCGCTTCATTCAGCAGGCGATCGAATACGAAGCCCGCCGCCAGATCGAAATCATCGAGGGTGGTGGCAAGGTCGACCAGGAAACGCGCCTGTTTGACCCGAACAAGGGCGAGACGCGCTCCATGCGCTCCAAGGAAGACGCGCACGATTACCGTTACGTCCCGGACCCGGACCTTCTGCCGCTGGAAATCGATGACCTGTTCATCAACAACATCCGCGAAAGCCTGCCGGAATTGCCGGACGAGAAGCGGGCGCGCTTTGAGGCTGATTACGGTCTGTCGCGCTATGATGCTGGCGTGCTGACCGCCGACTCGGAGCGCGCAGAATTCTTCGAGGCGGTGGCGCATAAGCGCGATGCGAAGCTTGCGGCAAACTGGGTCAGCCAAGAGTTGTTTGGTTATCTCAACCGTGAAGACCTGGAGCTTTCGGAGAGCCCAGTCTCGGCTGTCCAGCTGGGTGAGCTCATCGACCTGATTTCCGATGACACCATTTCAGGCAAGATCGCCAAGGACGTGTTCGCCCGCATGATCGAAGGCGAAGGGAACCCAGGCGAGATCGTCGAGAAACATGGTCTCAAACAGGTGACCGATACCGGCGCGATCGAAGCCATCATTGATGAGATCATCGCCGCGAACCCTGAGCAGGCTGCATCGGTCAAGGAAAAGCCAAAAGCCATGGGCTGGTTTGTTGGGCAGGTCATGAAGGCGTCGGGCGGCAAGGCCAACCCTCAGGCCGTCAACCAGATTTTGCGACAGAAACTGGGTCTGTAGCGGGCTCGCTATCTTCACGCTGAAAATGTGCGTCCAGCGCAGACTGGAGGCTCTGGGGCACAGGAATGTTGCCGTGTGCCTCTCGCGCCATCGCGTTTGCGACGTCGCGCCTGATTGCCTCATCGTCAGTCAATTCACTGATCCGGCTGCAGACATAGACTTTCGCCCCTATGTCGCCGGTTTGGCTCGTTGGCAGGTCAATGATGTCCATCGCGCGCCGCAGGAGCGTGCTCAGCAACGAATCTGACTTGCGGACAATCAGGTCACCCAGCGTGCCGTCTCCGAGGGTGGAGCGCACATGCCGTTCCTGCTCATTCAGGTGAATCAACTCGCTCTCAAGATCGAGCCAGCCACGTAGTTCGTCGAGAATGCGCGATGGCTGTGAGCGTGAGAGGATCGCTTCGATCTCTAGTCTTGAGAGAGCCTTGCCGCTTTTTGCGGCTGTATCCTGGGAGGATATTCCGTTCTGGTCTTTCATTTTCAGCCCCTCCACTGGGAGAGTGTTACGTATACATCAATTCCGCCAACTCGCCTGTAACGCGTATCCGCGACACACTGCTAATACTGGCGGTTGAATTCGTATAGCAGCCATTCCGAAACGGCTGCCTGTGGATAAAGTTCCTTAAATCAGAGGTAGGCGGCGATCTTGTCGGCGAGGGCCTTCAGCTTTTCGCTATCTGCCGGGGCACCGCTCGCATGTCTGCCAAGGCCTTCTCCCTCCATGCGGGGGATAATGTGGAAGTGGAGGTGGTAGACCGTCTGACCCGCAGGGGCGCCATTGAACTGGGTCACGACCAGCCCGTCCGGCTTGAGGGCCTTCTCGATCGCTATTGCAACTTTTTGCACGCGTTCCATGTATGGGCCGAGTTTGTCCTGAGGCATTTCAAGCAGGTTGCGTGCTTCAACACCTTTCGGGATCACCAGCGTGTGCCCCTCAGACTGCGGGAAGATATCCATGAAGGCGAGGGCCACATCATCCTCGAACACTTTCACGCACGGCACCTCGCCGCGAAGCATTTTGGCGAAGATGTTGTCTGGCTCATAGGCGGCGTGAAGTGTCATGGAGGCTCCTCTCTATTGCCCCTTCTTAAACGGGGTCCGGTCGCGAAGAAAAGCTGATTCCCGGTCAACCGCGGCGCGTTCGCGTTCCAGATAGTCTTCGATAGCGAGCGCGAGGCCTTCATGCGCGACCCAGTGGGCTGAATAGGTGGTCACCGGCTCATAGCCGCGTGCGAGCTTGTGACCGCCCTGGGCACCAGCCTCGACCGTGCCGAGACCGTGTTCGATCGCAAAATCGATCGCCTGATAATAACATGTCTCGAAGTGCAGCATCGGGCGCGGATCGAGCGTTCCCCAATAGCGGCCAAGCAGCCTGTCGCCGCCAATGACGTTCAGCGCCCCGGCGATTGGCGTGCCATCGTCCTCGGCGAAGACGAGCAAAAGCTTCTCGGCCATACGCTCGCCCAGCAAGGAGAAGGTGTCGCGATTGAGATAGGGCGAGCCCCATTTGCGCGAGCCTGTGTCGAGGTAGAATTCGTAAAACGCGTCCCAGTGCGCCTCAGTAATGTCGTCGCTATGAACATGTTTGAAAACAAGACCTTCCTGCGCCTTCTTCCGCTCCTTACGCAGGTTCTTGCGCTTGGCTGAGGAGAGGACGGCGAGGAAGTCGTCAAACGTTTCATAATCGCGATTGAACCAGTGAAACTGCTGGTCGGTGCGGATCATCATGCCCGCATCTTCCATCGCAATGGCGTCTTCCTTCGAGGCGAAATTCACATGAAGGGACGAGATGTCATTCTTGTCGGCAACCTGCACAGCTGCGGCGAGCAGAGCGTTGGCGATGCGGGTCTGGTCGGGCCCCGGCATGGCAAGCCGGCGACGGCCCGTCACAGGCGTGAACGGCACAGCAGACAGAAGCTTCGGATAATAGCGCCCGCCCGCCCGTTCATAGGCGTCGGCCCAGCTATGATCGAAAACAAACTCGCCTTGTGAGTGGCCTTTGAGATAGAGCGGCATCGCGCCTACCAGTCCGCGTCCCGGTGCTTCCAGCAGGATGTGATGCGGCGCCCAACCTTCCTCAGGTACCGCACAGCCGGTTGATTCCAGCGCTTCCAGAAACTCCCAGCTCAGAAACGGATCTTCCGGCAGGGATGGGGGATTGGCGACAGCATTCCAGTCGGCGGCGGTCACATCTGACAGGCCGTGGACCAGCCTGATCTGGAAACTCGTTTCATCCATGGGGCATAGGTAGTGTGTGATCAGGGCCGGGCAAAGGCCGGATCGAAGCCCTCGAAGATGCGCGCAACAGGCAGGGCCGCCATCGATTCGCAAATCGCCTGGCTGGCAATCGTCCAGATCGCGACAGGCAGCCCGTGTTCCGCGCCGATCACCACTGCCTTTTCAGCATCGGTGACATGGCAGGCGAGGTAATCAGGCGACAGGTCGAGCACACTATCAATGCGCTGCTCCAGCGTTTGCTTGGTCGAAACAGCTGTGGGCAGGATAAGCGCGCCCTTCATGAGGGCCGGCGGGACTGCGGCCACAGCGGCGCGGCTGAAACTCATGATGGCGGCTGGGCCGGCATGGGAATCAACCAGTTTGCAAACGTCACGGGTAAATCGTGCTGCGTCTGTATGCCCATCGATTTTCAGCTCGACCAGCAGGGGTGTTTCACATGGCCAGCGATCAAGAACAGCCTCCAGGGTCGGCAGGGTACCCCGGCCTTTGAGGTCAATGTTTTCAAGGTCATGCGCGGGCAGGTTTGCCACGATGCCTGAAGCGCCGGTCATCCTGTCGAGGAAGGGGTCGTGGAAGACGACAGGCGTGCCGCAGGCGGCAGGCCTGACGTCCAGCTCGCAGCCGAGACCGGCCTCGGCTGCGGCGAGAATGGCTTCAAGGCTGTTTTCAGGCGGTCCGCCATCTGACCAGAGGCCGCGATGGGCATAAGCAAAATCGAGGATGGAGAACCGCTCTGCCATCCGCGTGCTCTAGGTTTCGATTTCGAACACGCCGTCTACCTCGACGGCGACGCCAAGCGGCAGCGTTGGACAGGCCACGGCGGAGCGCGCATGGCGGCCCTTTTCACCGAAGACTTCGACCATCAGGTCAGAACAGCCATTGATGACTTGCGGGATGTCAGTGAAGTGGCCGTGAGAATTCACGAAGCCGCCGAGCTTCACGACGCGCTTTATCCGGGAGAGGTCACCGACTGCGGCCTTGCACTGGGCGATCAGGTTAATGCCGCACTGGCGGGCAGCAGCCTGGCCGGCCGGTAGGTCCATCGTTTCACCGAGACGGCCGGTAATGCGGCCCTCGGGCGTCGCGCTGACCTGGCCGGAAATGAAAAGCTGATTGCCGCTGATGACGAAAGGAACATAGTTCGCCACGGCTTTCATCGGTTCCGGGAGGGTGATGCCCAGTTCGGACAGGCGCGCTTCTGGTGTGCTCATGCGGATCTCAGACTTTCTGTTGGTCTAGCGTGTGTTCCAGAGTTTCTTAGACGCACGGTGTACCTTACGGCAAGCGCGGGCTCAGCGCCTTTGTTGCTTTGCCGCATCGGCGCGCACGCCTCGACCGGTCTGCACCGCATCGAGTCCAAATTTTGCCCGCGCCTTGTCTGCAGCGCGTTCTGCAGCGGCACGCTTCGCAACCGTCTCATCGACAAGGTCGGACCTGTCCTCACCAGCGGGAACAAGATCGGATATTCCCACGCCGATCAGCCGGTAGGGCGTGCCCGCTCGGGTTTCCTTCAGGAGCATGGGGCGCGTCGCGCGAAACAGGGTCTGTGCCAGCTGGGTCGGGTCCTGCAGTGTCACGCTGCGAGTCAGGTTGCGAAAGTCCTTCCGTTTCAGTTTGAGCGTGATCACATATCCGGCAAGGCCGTGTTTCTTGGCCCGAGTGGCAGTCTCTTCGCAGACGGACCATAGCCTGTCTTCAAGGACGTCATGCGCCGAGATATCCTCGTTGAAGGTTCGTTCGGCCGAGACTGACTTGCGCTCATGATGAGGCGTGACGGGACGATGGTCGATCCCGTGTGCCCGCTCCCAGATATGCTGGCCGCTTTCACCATAGCGAACGAGCAGGCTTTTCCTGTCGGCGCGGCGCACATCATTGATGATCCTGAAGCCGTCGGCGTTCAGGCGCTTGGCGAAAGCCGGCCCGACACCGTGAATGGCTGTCAGCGGCAAAGGCCCTAGCACGGCTTCGACATCTTCGGGCGCGATCACCGCAAAGCCTCGTGGTTTGTCGAGTTCGCTCGCCATCTTGGCGAGGAAGCGGTTAGCCGACAGCCCGACGGAAATGGTGATTCCGATTTCACTTTCGATTTCGCGGGCGAGAGTTGCGAGCAGGGCAGCCGGTGTGTGGGCGTGCAGGCGAGAGGTGCCGGACAGGTCGACATAGCCTTCGTCGATCGACACCATCTGCACTTTTGGCGTCAGCGCGTCGAGCTTGGCGCGGATCTGCTTCGACGCTGCCGAATATTTTTCGAAATCCGGGCGAATCACCACGGCATTCGGGCAGGCCTTCAGCGCCTTGAACATCGGCATCGCCGATCTCACCCCGTCGAGCCGGGCGATATAGCAACATGTCGCCACCACACCCCGCGTCCCACCGCCCACAATGACGGGCTTGTTTCGCAATTCGGGATTGTCGCGCTTCTCGATCGCGGCGTAGAATGCGTCGCAATCGATATGGGCAATGCCCAGTTGGGGGAGCCGCGCATGGGAGAGGAGACGGTCGCCCCCGCAATTCGGGCACCCGGTTTGCTGGCCCTCGACGACCAGCGAGCAGTCCCGACAGAGCGTGTGCATGTTTGTTCTTCTCATGTTCCGTCGGTGGGCGCAAGATCGGTGGGCGGGTTCAAACAAAGATTAAGACTCTTGGTGATAGTCTCGCCAATGCTGAGGGAATGAGGGCGCAACCGCGATTGCACGAATG
>JAYZBJ010000127.1:0-8322 GCA_036338795.1 Pseudomonadota bacterium
CCACCATCACCGTGCAGATCGTGGCGCTGCTTACGGGCGATACCGAGTTTGACAGCGCCAAGACGCTGTCGGCGTTCGCGCTCGGCTTCGTGCTCTTCATCGTGACGCTGATCTTCAACCTGATCGCCCTGCGCGTCGTCCAGAAATACAGGGAAAAGTATGAATAGCCCTGCATCTCCTTCGCCAGAGAAAAGCAACTTCGTTTCCGAAGCAGCCCTTAAGCGTCTCAAGAAACGCCACGGCGCGGAGATGCGATTCAAGCTCTACGGCCAGGTTGCGATTGGCATCGCCGTGATTGCACTGGTCACGCTGCTCATCTCGATTTTCGGCCAGGCCGCATCTGCGTTCTCCCGGCACATGATCACTTTCGACACCGTTATTACGGCGGACCAGGTCGACCCGTCCGGCGAACGTGATCCTGAAGCGATTGCCCGCAATGTCAGCGGCTTTAACCTGCTGCTACAGGGGCAGCTGGCTGATGAGTTCCTTCCCGAGGATGCTGATCGTGCCCGCCAGCGTGAGCTGTACGCCATGTTTACGCGGCTTGCAGTCCTGCCTGTTGCCCGCAAGACCGCTGCGAACCCGGAGACCATCGGTTCTCAACAGACCTTCACGGTCGCACTCGCCGACGATCTCGACCTGTACCTCAAAGGCGGCATTTCCGAGCGCACCTCGCTCGACCTTGGTACCCTGCAGAGTGTCAGCGGCTCTCTCGAAAACGGCGTCACGGCGAGCTTTGCCAAAGCGGACGCCGGTGAAAAGCTGACCAGCGCCTTGCAGACATTCCGAGAGCGCGCAGAGGGCGGCAATGAGCCAGTGGCGCTCATCTCGACGGGGCGCGCCTGGTTCCGCATGACCGGTCTCGACGGCACCACGACTGAGCTTCAGTTCATCGCCGGCCAGCGAGCCATGCCCGCCGCTGGTGCCGAGACGTCAGCGCTTGTCCTTGAACAGGGCGAAGCAAACCGGACGGTTTCGGACCGGCAGATTGCGTGGACGATGCTCCTGAAAGAGCAGGACCGCATCAAGTCGAAATTCAATACTTCGCTCTTCACCAATTCAGACAGCACCTATCCCGAGCTTGCCGGTACGGCGGCAGCAATCGTCGGCTCGCTCCTGACCATGCTCGTCACGGCTCTGCTGGCCATCCCGGTTGGTATTTTTGCCGCTGTCTATCTTGAAGAATTCGCGCCGAAGAACCGCATGACGGACCTGATCGAGGTCAACATCAACAACCTCGCTGCGGTGCCGTCCATCGTGTTTGGCCTGCTTGGAGCTGCGGTCTTCATCAACTTCCTCGGACTTCCGCGCTCTGTGCCTCTGGTGGGCGGTCTGGTGCTGGGCCTTCTGGTTCTGCCGACGGTCATCATTGCATCGCGTGCCGCGCTGAAATCAGTGCCACCGTCCATCCGTACTGCGGCACTGGGCGTCGGCGCATCGCCAACTCAGGCTGTTTTCCACCATGTCCTGCCGCTGGCCGCTCCCGGCATCCTGACCGGCTCGATCATTGGCATGGCACGTGCACTCGGCGAGACCGCGCCCCTGCTGCTCATCGGCATGGTCGCCTTCGTCGCCGAAGTCCCAAGCGGGCCAACGGATGAATCAACCGTCCTGCCCGTGCTGATCTACAAATGGTCGACAGGCGCAGAACGGGCCTGGGAACCTCAAACCGCAGCCGCGATCATCGTGCTGCTCGTATTCCTTGTCTTGATGAACCTTGTCGCGATCATCCTGCGGCGCCGGTTCGAAAGGAGATGGTAGTCATGGATGGTAACGTCGAAGACTTCACCGCAACCGCTAAATCGAAACAGGCTCATAACATGCCGGAAATGACAAAGGTCGACTGCAAGGGTATCGACGTATTCTACGGCGAGAAGCAGGCCATCTTCGACATTTCGATGGAAATCCAGGATCGCGCCGTAACCGCGTTCATCGGACCATCGGGTTGTGGCAAGTCCACCTTCCTGCGTTGCATCAACCGCATGAACGACACGATCGAGACGGCCCGCGTCTCTGGTCGCATCATTATTGACGGCAATGACGTAAACGATCACTCGATTGACCCGGTCCTGCTCCGCTCACGCGTCGGCATGGTGTTCCAGAAGCCGAACCCGTTCCCGAAATCGATTTATGACAATATCGCGTACGGACCGCGGATTCATGGTCTCGCTTCGGGCAAGCAGGAGCTCGATGAAGTCGTTGAGTCCGCGCTTCAGAAAGCGGGTCTCTGGGAAGAGGTGAAAGATCGCCTGATGTCGCCTGGCACCGGCCTGTCCGGCGGTCAGCAGCAGCGTCTCTGCATTGCGCGGGCGATTGCCGTGAGCCCGGAAGTCATCCTCATGGACGAACCATGCTCGGCACTTGACCCGATCGCGACGGCACGCATCGAAGAACTGATTGATGAACTCCGCGAGCGTTTCTGCATTGTGATCGTCACGCACTCGATGCAACAGGCAGCGCGCGTTTCTCAGCGTACTGCCTTCTTCCACCTTGGAAAGCTGGTAGAGTACGGCGACACCGAGCGGATCTTCACGAACCCGGAAGACACCCGCACACAGGACTATATTACCGGCCGGTTCGGCTAGAAGCCGCCGTCCCGAGGAAAGAAGCGAGCATGTCAGAACACATCGTTACCGCCTTCACCGACGAGCTTGAACACCTCTCGGCAAATCTGCTGCGCATGGGCGGTCTGGCAGAAGCCATGATCAATGACGCCAGCCGCGCCGTCGTCACCTATGACCTCGAACTTGCCCGCCAGGTCATCAAGCGCGACGAAGCGATTGATGAACTCGAGGCTGAAGCCGAGAAGGCCATCATCCGCCTGATCGCCCTTCGCCACCCGATGGCGTCGGACCTTCGTGCCGTGCTCGGCGCGATGAAACTTGCTGGCGACATCGAGCGCATCGGCGACCTCTGCAAGAACATCGGCAAGCGCTGCCTGGAGCTGACGGGCGAAGAAAACCGCGCCGCTGTCAAAGGCATTGAGCGCATGTCGCGCGCTGTGTCTCACCAGCTCCAGATGGCGCTGGACGCCTATCTGCGCCAGGACGTGAAAGCAGCAATCGAAGTGCTCGATCTCGATGACGACATCGACGATCATTACACGTCATTCTTCCGCGAAACGCTGACCTACATGATGGAGGATCCGCGCCAGATCGGGTCCAACACCCACCTCATGTTCATGGCGAAAAATCTCGAACGTATCGGTGACCACGCCACGAACATCGCCAAGGCGGTGTACTACATGGTCACCGGGGAAACGGCGACGGGAGATCATATCGACGCCTGGCTCGATAAAACTGGGGGCAACAGTTGAAACCCTTTGTGCTGATTGCAGAAGACGAAAAAGCGGTTGCGGAATTGCTGCGCTACAATCTCGAGCGCGAAGGATACGAAACCGCAATCGCGCCGGATGGCGACGAAGCCATGATCCAGATTGATGAGCGTGTACCGGATCTCGTCCTGCTTGACTGGATGCTTCCGAAGGTGCCGGGCATCGAGGTTTGCCGCCGCATCCGTTCGAAGCCGGAAACAGCCAACCTGCCAGTCATCATGCTCACGGCCCGGTCAGAAGAAGCTGATCGTATCCGTGGCCTCGACACAGGCGCCGACGACTATGTCACCAAGCCCTTCTCAACAACTGAACTGGTCGCACGTGTGCGCGCCGTCCTGCGCCGCATCCGCCCTGCCCTTGTCGAGGACAAGGTAACCGTCGGCGATATTGTCGTTGATCGCTCGACCCACACCGTCGCCAGAGGCGGCGAGGGCATCCATCTCGGCCCGACGGAATTCCGCCTGCTTGAATACTTCATCCAGCATCCGGGCCGTGTCTTTTCGCGTGAGCAGCTGCTTGATGGTGTCTGGGGCTCTGACGTTTATGTCGAAGCGCGCACTGTGGACGTTCACGTTGGCCGTCTGCGAAAGGCGTTGATGAGCAAAGGCGGCGACGACCCAATCCGCACTGTCCGCTCAGCAGGATATTCCCTGCGCACGAACTAATTGCGCACGATTCAACTGCCTTTCCTTGCAAAATTGGCAAGAACCATCTAGCGCATCGTCTAGATTGTACCCTGTCATTTCTGGAGGTTTGTGATGCGTATCGGTGTGCCCAGCGAGATCAAGAAACAGGAGTCGCGCGTTGGCCTGACACCTGAAAGCGTGGGCGATCTCGTCAGCGCAGGTCATGAGGTTTTCGTCCAGTCGAATGCTGGCGTGGGTTCAGGCTTTTCAGACGACCAGTATGAAGATGTCGGCGCAAAGATCGTCGCGGATGCAGACGCCGTCTTTGATGCCGCCGAACTGATCGTCAAAGTTAAAGAGCCTCAGCCAGAAGAGACTGCTCGCCTCAAGCCGCACCACACACTGTTTACCTACCTCCACCTGGCTCCAGATCCAGTGCAGGCTGACGGCCTCATCAAGTCCGGTTGTACCGCCATTGCTTACGAGACGGTGACCGAGCCGTCCGGCGGCCTGCCGCTGCTTCGTCCGATGAGCCAGGTCGCTGGCCGCATGTCGATGCAGGTTGCGGCATGGGCCCTGATGCGCACCAAGCGTGGCCGCGGCCTCCTGCTTGGCGGTGTGCCGGGCACTCAACCAGCGAAAGTCGTTATCATTGGCGGCGGTGTTTCTGGCACGAACGCAGCCGAGATCGCTGTCGGCATGCGCGCGGACGTGACCATCTTTGATCGCAACAATAATCGCCTTGCCGAGCTCGATGCGCAGTTCCAGGGCCTAGTCAAGACGATGTACTCGACCAAGGCCTCCCTTGCCGCCGCCGTTCGCGAAGCTGACCTCGTGATCGGCGCCGTCCTGATTCCGGGCGCGTCTGCACCGAAGCTTATCTCGCGCGAGCAGCTGAAAGAGATGAAACCGGGCGCAGTGCTCGTCGATATCGCCATCGACCAGGGCGGCTGCTTCGAGACCTCCAAGCCGACCACGCACGAAGATCCGATTTATGAGATCGACGGCATCCTGCACTATTGTGTCGCGAACATGCCGGGCGCAGTGCCGCGCACGTCGACCTATGCGCTCAATAACGCCACCCTGCCATTCGTGATGCAGATTGCGAACAAAGGCACGCACGCGGCGCTGAACGAGAATGAGCACCTTGCAAACGGTCTGACCGTAGCCGAGGGCCACATCACACACGAGCCGGTCGCGCACGACCTCGGCATGGCTTACAAGCTGCCGGAATGGTTCAAACCGGCCCGCTAGGGCACTCAGATTGACCGAAGCGCCTCAAGCAGGCTGGCCATGTCAGCAGGCAGGGGCGCTTCGGCAAACACCTCCTCTCCCGTCACCGGATGCACGAAACCGAGGCTTGCCGCATGCAGGGCCTGCCGGTCGAATTTGCGCGCCAGGGTCGTCGCCTCAATGAACTTGTCACCCGAGCCATAGGCTTTGATGCCGCGGTGGCGCCCATAAGTCGGATCCCCGATTAGAGGCGCACCGAGATGAGCCATGTGTACGCGGATCTGGTGTGTCCGTCCGGTTTCCAGACGGCATTCGATCAGCGCTGCAGCTGGTAGCCCCATTCCCTTGTCCAGCTCTCCAAACGTTTCGAGGGCACGATAGTGCGTGACGGCGTGGCGGCCCTCATCGCTGCTCTCATCACGGATCACCGCCATCTTCTTTCGGTCACTGGTAGACCGGGCGATACGCATGTCCACGGTACCGACGAGTGGGCGCGGCGCTCCGCGCGTAATGGCTTGATAGGTCCGTTCTATATTGTGGTCCTTGAAAAGGGCTGACAGGCCAGCGTGCGCGGCTTCTGTCTTCGCGACGGCAAGCACGCCGGTTGTTCCCTTGTCGATCCGGTGAACGATGCCAGGCCGTTCGACGCCGCCAATTCCCGGCAGCTCTCCCTTGCAATGGTGGAGCAGCGCGTTGACGAGTGTGCCCTGCCAACTTCCCGGCGCGGGGTGAACCGCCATGCCCGAGGGCTTATTGACCAAGATGATGTGTTCGTCCTCGAACAACACGTCGAGCGGAATGTCTTCAGGCTCGGGCGTTGCAGGGACGGGCGGCGGCATGTCGAGCGCGTAGGCGATGCCGGGCCTCACAGCCGCCTTCGGGTCATCAATCACGTTGCCGTCTGCGGTTACGGCCCCTTCCTTCACGAGGGCTTTCGCACGCGAACGCGACAGGTCTGCAAACTGTTCGGACAGGAACCGGTCCAGGCGGGTTCCATTGTCCTCTGGCGCGGCGGTGGCGGTCATCTTGCTCATTCGTGCAGCTTATAGACCGGGTTTCGTCTATTCGTCATGATGGCGGAATAAGAGAAGGCTGCAATTCGGGAGGAGCGACACGATGAGCAAGTATTCCAGACGGCATTTTCTGGGGTTTGGGGCGGGTGCGGCGGGGCTTGCAGCATGCGCGACTAGTGGCACCAGCGACGATCCGCTTGCCGACAACCGTCCGGCCTTCCCGGGAAAAGTGAGCTTTGATCATGGCGTCGCGTCCGGCGATCCCCTGACAGACCGCGTCATCGTCTGGACCCGCGTGACGCCTGCCGATGAAGCGACCACCGCTACCATCCCCGTGAGTTTGCTGATCGCGCGCGACGAAGCGATGACCGACATTGTCAGCCAGGCGCTGACTGACGCGAGCAGCGGGCGTGACTTTACAGTCAAAGTCGATGCTGAAGGTCTCCAGCCGGCCACGGAATACTTCTTCCTGTTCAGGGCAAAGACTGCGTCCGGCGACATCACGTCGCCGGTGGGCCGCACAAAGACGCTTGCGGCAGCGGGCACAAAGCCGGTGAAGTTTGCGGTGATTTCGTGCTCAAATTATCCGTTCGGCTATTTCAACGTCTACAAAGATATCGCCAAGCGCCGTGACCTCGATGCCGTCATTCATCTTGGCGACTACATCTATGAATACGGCGTCGATGGTTATGGCGGCGATACGGGCAAGCAGCTCGACCGCAACCATGAACCACCCATGGAAATCGTCACGCTGGGCGACTACCGGATGCGCCACGCTCAATACAAGGCGGACCCGATGCTGCAGGCTGCACATGCGGCTGCGCCCTGGCTTTGTACGTGGGACGACCATGAAAGCACCAACAACTCCTACCGGACGGGCGCTGAGAACCATCAGCCCGAAACCGAAGGCAACTGGACCGATCGCAAACAGGTCGCCGTGCAGGCCTACCTTGAGTGGATGCCGGTTCGCGATCCGGAAGCGGGCCGCGCCACGGGTGCCATCTATCGCCAGTTTGACTTCGGCGACATCGCAACCGTCTTCTGTCTCGAGTCGCGCCTGACGGGCCGCTCGGATGAAATCAGCTGGGGCGCTGAGCTTGCGGGTGTCGCCTCGGAAGATGTCCCGGCGAAAGCCATGGAGGTCATGGGCCGGGTGCAGGATACTTCACGCACCATGCTCGGTAAGGTGCAGGAAGCTTGGCTGGATGAAGGCTTGAAGCGCTCGACCACCGCCGGCAAGTCCTGGCAGGTTCTCGCCAATCAGGTGATCATGGCCGAGGTCAAGCCGCCTAACCTCGTTGAGAAGCTGACACCGGAGCAGCAGGCCGCGCAGGAAGGCTATGTGCGGTTGATGATCCCGTTCAGCCAGCTCGGCATGCCGTTCAATCTGGATGCGTGGGACGGCTTCCCTGCGGCCCGCCAGCGCCTCTATGCCTCAGCCGCGTCGTCCAATGCCCGGCTCGTCAGCTTCACCGGTGACACGCACACCGCTTGGGCGAACACGCTACACGACGCTGCGGGCGCGCAGCGCGGTGTCGAATTCGGCTGCACCTCCGTGACCTCGCCGGGCCTGGGCACGTACGTGAAGGACGTTCCGAACCTGGGCGAGCTGTTCGCTGAGACCAACCGGGATCTCAACTGGTACGACCCTGACGGCAACGGATACACACTTGTCACGCTGACGGCCGACACAGTCACGTCCGACTATTTCAAGGTGTCGAGCGTTCTTGACCCCGTTTACACCGTCGAGAAAGTCGCGAGCTTTGTCACACGTCGTGACGGCGACGGCATGACGGCGCTGGCGCGCGCCTAGCCACGACCGCGATAGCTGGGCACACCGGTCTCGGGGACATAAAGGCCCTCCGGGACCGGGCCCGACTGCCAGAACACGTCAATCGGAATACCGCCGCGCGGATACCAATAACCACCAATACCCAGCCATTTAGCTTCAGTAATCTCCATAATGCGCTTGGCGATTTCTAGTGTGCAATCTTCATGAAACGCGCCGTGATTTCTAAATGAGCCAAGGAACAGCTTTAAAGATTTGCTCTCAACCAGATATTCACCCGGCACATAATCAATCACTATATGCGCAAAATCCGGCGCGCCGGTGAGC
>JAYZBJ010000128.1:0-7449 GCA_036338795.1 Pseudomonadota bacterium
CATCTTCGTCAATGACGAACGCAGCAATGTCTGCATCCGCCTGTTCAGCAAATTTGATTTTCATGAGTAAACTCCATTTGAGTTCGAAACTAAGCATCGACGCGCGCCAATCAACTCGCTAGGCACTGGCGCAAGGCAAAAACTTCAGCCGAAGTAGTGATGAAACGCATACAGAGCTATCTCTTCCGGCAGGTCTTTCGCTCTGTCGTCATCATCGTCGGCGGTCTGACCCTGCTTGCCATTCTCGCACAGGGCCTTTCGCAGACGGACCTGATTGTCGAAAACCGTCAGTCCGCGCTGATCTTCTTTTATGTCGTTGCGCTTGGCGCACCGCAGGTCATCGCCCTGCTCACGCCGCTCGCAATCTTTGTGGCAACGGTCTGGTCCCTCAACAAGTTGCACCGCGACAATGAAATCGTCGTGGCCGGTGCCGCCGGGATGACGCGATGGCAGATCGCATCGCCTATCATTCGGCTGGCCGTCCTGGCCGCGCTGGCGCACCTGGCTGTGAACCTCTGGGTCCAGCCAACCGCGCAGCGGGCATTGCGCGAGACCGTCAGCGCGGCGCGAGCCGATCTCGCCTCGTCGCTTGTCCGGCCGGGCCAGTTCACGTCGGCGGGTGAGAACCTCACCGTGTTTGCCCGCGATTCGCAGGGCGGTGACCTGATTGGCGTGCTTATCTCCGATAATCGCGCCGAGTCGCGTGACTATCTCGCCCAGCGTGGACGGTTCGTGGAGGTCGATGGCGTGCCGAGCATCGTCATGTGGGAAGGCCAGATCCACCAGACCGATTCGAACGGCTCGCTTTCCATTCTCGACTTCGACCAGTCGACCTTCGACCTCTCGCCTTTCATCAACGATTCTGACGCGGTGGTCCTGAAGGCCTCAGACCGGTACCTGCACGAGCTGGTCTCGATTGACCGGACGAACTACCAGGAACTGCAGGACGAGGAGAAATTCCTGGCCGAGGCGCATACACGTCTGACAACGCCGCTCGTCTCCATTGCAATGGCGCTCATCGCGATCATGGCGGTGCTCGGCGGTGACTTCAGCCGGCGTGGCTACTCAAGACGGATCACGTTCGCGACGGCGGGCGCACTTTTCCTGATCATGGTGCAGCTTACCGTCCAGTCGGCCAGCGTGGATGCTATCGTGGCCAATATCGGACAGTGGCTGGTGCCGATCGGAACGATAACGGCGCTCTCGCTGATCTTCTTCAAATGGCGAATGCCCAAGGCGGCGCGCGTCATGGGAGGGTATCGCTGATGCTGCTTAACCGGATCCAGCGCTATATCCTGATGCAATGCGTGATGGGCCTGCTGCTCGTCATGTCGATCTTTGTCATCACCATCCTGCTCGTTGATGTGGTCGAGCAGTTGCGGACCGTTGGCGGCGATATCGAGCTGCCACCGCAAATCGCTGTACAACTGTCTCTGATGAAGCTGCCTGGCCTGATCGAGCAGACCCTGCCTTTCGCCATCCTCGTTTCTGCGATGATGGCCTATAGCCGCCTGAACGTCCGCTCTGAACTATCGGTCATTCGCGCCTCTGGCGTCTCAGCCTGGCAATTCCTGACGCCCCTCGTCGTGATGTGCGTCGCGCTCGGCATCTTTTCGATGATGGCGCTGAACCCGCTCGGGGCGCGCCTGTCGGACGAGTTCGAGTCGCTGCGCAACCAGCTACTTGTCTCCGGCGGCGTGCGGATCGACTCCAGCAAGAATGATGTCTGGCTCCGTCAGGGCGACGGGAACACACAGATCGTCATTCACGCCGACAATGTCGACGAGACCGGCCAGATCTTCGAGGGCGTGAAAATGCTCGAAGAAGGGCGCGTTTATGCCGACGGCCAGCCGACCCAGCGCTTCGAGTTCGTTCGTCGGATTGACGCCGAGCGCGCCCGCATCGTGGACGGTTTCTGGCAGATCGACAACCTCATCGAGAACCAGCCCGGCCAGCCGCCGCAGCAGATGGAGAGCCTCGCGATCCCGACAGATCTCGACCCCGACACGCTGCTCAACCGATTTACCTCGCCAAACACGATCGGCTTCTGGTCCCTGCCCCATTTCATCGAGCAGACAAGTCGCGCAGGCCTCGACTCCTCGCGCTTCTCGGTCCGTCTGTTCGGGCTGACGGCGATACCGGTTTTCTATACGGCAATGGGGCTGATCGGGGCACTGGTCTGCTTGCGCCTGTCACGCCTCGGCGGCACCAGCCGTCTGGTTGCTGTTGGCGCGGTTTCGGCCATCGGCGTGTTCTTTATCATGCAGTTTTCGTCGAGCCTTGGCGCCTCGGGCGCCTTGCCGCCGATCATCGCGGCATGGTCCCCCGCGCTGTTCGCGCTTTTCGCCAGTTTAACGGTGCTAGCTTACCGCGAAGACGGTTGAGCGCAGGCGCACCGGGTTGACAGTCAAGGCGGCGAAACCCAAGTTCCGCCGCTGTCCGGAGGGTACCCCATATGAAAGTTGTTGTTGTTGAGTCGCCTGCCAAAGCCAAGACGATCAACAAGTATCTCGGTAAAGACTACAAGGTCCTGGCCTCGTATGGCCACGTCCGCGACCTGCCCTCCAAGGACGGTTCGGTTGACCCGGACAATGACTTCGAGATGGTCTGGCAAGCCGATACCAAATCGGCCAGCCGTATCCGCGAGATCGCCGAGGCGACCAAGGCTGCGGACAAGCTGATCCTCGCGACTGACCCTGATCGCGAGGGCGAAGCGATTTCCTGGCACCTGCTTGAAGCGCTGGACAAGCGCAAGGCGCTGAAAGGCATCCCGGTCGAGCGCGTCGTATTCAACGCGATCACCAAGAATGCCGTCACCAATGCGATGGATCATCCGCGCGAGATCGACCAGGAACTGGTCGACGCCTATCTGGCACGCCGCGCGCTGGACTATCTCGTCGGCTTCAACCTGTCGCCGGTCCTCTGGCGCAAACTGCCGGGCTCGCGCTCTGCCGGGCGTGTCCAGTCGGTTGCCCTGCGCATCATCTGCCAGCGCGAGCTGGAAATCGAGACGTTCCAGTCACAGGAATACTGGTCGATCGAAGCCGATCTACGTTCCAAGGATGGCGCAAGCTTCAAGGCCCGCCTTCACGCGCTCGACGGTGAGAATTTGAAGAAGTTCTCGCTCCCGGACGAAAAGGCCGCAACGGCAGCTCTCGAGGCCGTGAAAGTTGGCGGCTACTCGGTCACGTCGGTTGAATCCAAACCGGTCAAGCGCAACCCGCCGCCGCCTTTCATCACATCGACCCTTCAACAGGAAGCTTCCCGCAAGCTCGGCTTCACCGCCAAGCGGACCATGCAGGCGGCTCAGAAGCTGTATGAAGAAGGCCGCATCACCTACATGCGGACCGACGGCGTCAATATGGCTGAGGAGGCTTACCACGCCGCACGCAGCCAGATCGAAAGCGACTATGGCGCCCGGTATTTGCCGGAGAAGCCACGCCGCTATTCTTCCAAGGCAAAGAATGCTCAGGAAGCGCACGAAGCGGTGCGCCCCACCGATTTCAGCATACGTCCCGAAGCCTATCGCGGCGATGGCGACCTGAAGAAATTGTACACGCTCATCTGGCGCCGCGCCGTTGCGTCGCAGATGGAGGCGGCTGTGTTCGAGCGCACAACGCTCGACTTCCACTCCAAGGACAAGCGCGCCCAGCTGCGCGCAACCGGGCAGGTTGTCGTGTTTGACGGCTTCATCAAGCTCTACACCGAGGGGCGCGATGACGGCGATGATGACGAGGATGCCGAAGGCCGCCTGCCAAAGATGGCGGAAGGCGATCACGCAGATCTCACCGAAGCCAGATCCGAGCAGCATTTCACCCAGCCACCGCCACGTTTCACCGAAGCGTCGCTGGTCAAACGCCTCGAAGAACTCGGTATCGGCCGGCCGTCCACCTACGCTTCGACGCTATCGACGCTCGAGGACCGGGACTATGTGCGCCTCGAAAAGAAACAGCTGATTCCAGAGGATAAGGGCCGTCTCGTGACAGCTTTCCTCGAGAACTTCTTCGCGCGCTATGTGGAGTATGACTTCACAGCCGAGCTGGAAGAAAAGCTGGATATCATTTCCGACGGCAAGCTCGACTGGAAAGCATTCCTGCGTGACTTCTGGGTCCAGTTCCAGGCAGCGGTTGCCGATACCAAGGAGCTGCGCGTTTCAGATGTTCTGGACGCGCTGAACGAGGCGCTCGGCCCTTATGTCTTCCCGACCAAGGGTGACGATGGCGAACTCAAGGCCAATCCACGCCAGTGCCCGCTGTGCGGCGAAGGCGAGCTGTCGCTCAAGCTTGGCCGTCACGGCGCATTCGTCGGTTGCTCGCGCTACCCCGATTGCAAGTTCACGCGGCCCTTCTCGGTCGATAGTGAAAAGGAACACGCGATCAATCCGGACGGCGAGGAGCTTGGTCTCCATCCGGACACCGGTGAGCCTGTGCTGCTGAAGTCAGGTCGCTTCGGCCCCTATGTCGAAACCTCACAAGGAGAAGACGAAAAGCCGAGACGCACGAGCCTGCCGAAAGGCTGGGAGCCGCAATCGGTGACACTGGAAAGCGCGCTGAAGCTTCTCTCGCTGCCGCGTGAAGTCGGCAAGCACCCGGAAGATGGCGAACCGATCCTCGCCAATCTGGGCCGCTACGGTCCGTATGTTCAGCACCATCGCACCTTTGCGAATGTGCAGAATATCGAGGAATTGTTCGACATCGGCCTCAACCGCGCCGTCACCCTCATCGCTGACAAGAATGCGAGCCGCGGCGGTGGCCGGGCCGCTGCCAAGCCGCTCAAGGAGCTTGGCAAGCATCCCGTCGATGAAGAGCCGATCCACGTCTATGAAGGCCGCTATGGCCCTTATGTGAAACACGGCAAGACCAATGCGACCCTGCCGAAGGACACCACGCCGGACACGGTGACGCTTGAGCAGGCCGTCGAGCTGATCGACGCGAAGGCGAAGAAGCCCGCCAAGAAGAAGGCTGCGGCCAAGAAAAAACCGGCAGCGAAAAAGACGGCGGCGAAGAAAGCATCCGCCAAGAAAAAACCTGCCGCAAAGGCCAAGGAGTAGCCCGGTACACGGTCATGACCGTACGGACCGCTATCCTCGATGACCTGCCAACCCTGCTCGAATTCGAGCAGGGGATCATCGCGGCTGAACCGGCTTACGATCCGCTCCTGAAGCCCGATCCGATCAGCTATTACGATATCGCAGAGATGATGGGTTCTGATGAGGCCGAAGTGATGGTTGTGGAGCTGGACGGCGAGATCGTCGCGTCGGGTTACGTAAAGGTGCGAGAGTCGCGCGCTTGCACCGCACCCGCACTCCATGCCTATCTAGGCTTCATGTTCGTGCGGGAAGCCTATCGTGGCCGCGGCCTGAACAGGCTTCTCCTTGATGGTCTGCTCGACTGGGCGCGTGAACGTGGCCTGAAAGAGATCCGCCTCACCGTCTATCCGGGTAACGAGCCAGCCCTGCGGGCCTATGAGAAAATCGGTTTCTCTCCGTACATGACCGAGATGCGCCTCGGCCTCGATGATTGAACCCAGCGCCCGGTTTGCCTTCATTCCTTACTGAACCAGATCAGTGGGGAAACGTTGAATCCCTTTGTGAAGTCAAAACAAGAGGATTCCCATGACGACCGAAGGACAGACAATGACCGACCCGAAACTTGAGACCGAAGAAGCAAGACAGGGCGAGACAGGCCACGGCGTACGCTGGATCCTGATCATCTCCTGTGTCGCCGCCATCTTTGCGATGGGCGTTCTCATCGGATCGATGGCTTGAGCCCCAAACGTGCCAGCCTGAATGAATCCAAGCATCTGAGGCCAGAATCCCTTATATCGCGGATATGAGCTTTCCCGATCGCGAGACCGTTCTCGAATTCATCTCAAAAAATCCCTCGCTGACGACCAAGCAGGAGATTGCGCGTGGCCTGAAGGTCAAGGGCCGCGAGCGTCAGGCGTTGCGCGCCATCCTGAAGGAGCTGGAAGACGATGGTACGCTGGAGCGAACGGGCAAACGCGCCTGGGCAGTCGCCGACCAGCCGCCTCCAACTGGCGTCATCGCTTTTCAGGAGATCGACGATGATGGCGAATTGATCGCCCGCGCTGTCGGTCGCGACGGCACGTTCGGACCTCCAATCCGGTATGCGGGATACAGCGGAAAGTCGCGCGGCCCTGCACCGGCAGTCGGCGACAAGGGACTGGCCAAGATCAATGAAGCAAATGGCGAATATCACGCCAAGCTTCTGAAACTTTTCGAAAAACGCGATGAAGAATCGCCGATGACGGGCCGCTTCGAACGGACACCGCGCGGCGGCCGCGTCGTGCCTGCGAGCCGAAAGGACAAGCGCAGCTTCCTCATCTCGGAAGGAGATCGCAAAGGCGCTGAAGATGGTGACTTGGTTCGCGCCATTCCAAAACCCGGAAAACCCAACGGGCCGGCTTTTGGCGAAGTGACTGACGTCCTCGGGCGCATGGACGATCCGCGTGCCGCCTCGCTGCTGGCCATCCACGGGCACGATATCCCGGTGGAATTCCCCAACGATGTTCTGAATGAGGTTCAGTCGATCAAACCGCTGGACGCGCCGCGAGAAGACCTTACCGGGCTCGACCTGATCACGATCGACCCTGCCGACGCGCGGGACCATGACGATGCGGTTTACGCCGAAGCGCTCAAGGATGGCTGGCGTGTAATCGTCGCGATTGCGGACGTGGCGGCCTATGTCCGCCCCGGAACGGCACTGGACCGCGAGGCGCAGAAGCGCGGCAACTCCACCTATTTCCCTGATCGCGTCGTCCCGATGCTGCCTTTCGAGCTGTCGGCCGATGCCTGTTCACTCGTCGAGAACGAAGACCGGCCCTGCATGGCCGTTGAGATGATCTTCGACAAATCGGGAACCAAGCGGTCTCACAGGTTCATCCGTGGCATGATGCGGTCAAAAGCAAAGCTCGCCTATGAAGAGGCGCAGGCGGCCATTGACGGCAAGACCGGCGGTCCCGGCGAGAAGTGGCTCGAGCCCGTGCTAAAACCACTCTGGGGTGCCTATGAAGCGCTCGGCAAGGCCCGTTCGAAGCGCGCACCACTTGAACTGGACATGCCGGAAAAGCGTGTCGAGATTGGTGAAGATGGCAAGGTTGCCGGTATCACCGAGAAGGAAAGGTTCGACGCACACCGCCTGATTGAAGAATTCATGATCCAGGCCAATGTCGCTGCTGCCGAAACGCTGGAAAAGCTGGGCGCGCCCCTGCTCTATCGCGTCCACGACCAGCCATCCGACGCCAAGATCGCTGCCCTTGCCGACTTCCTGCAAACGCTGGACATCAGTTGGACGGTCGGCGAGCGTCCACAGACGCATCGGTTCAACCGCCTCCTGTCCGACACGCGCGAGACAGATCACTCAGAGGCTGTCTCGGAGATCGTGCTGCGCTCGCAGGCCCAGGCGATCTATGACCCGGACAATGTCG
>JAYZBJ010000129.1:0-3902 GCA_036338795.1 Pseudomonadota bacterium
GGGGCTCGCAGAACTGACGGCGATTTCGCGTGCTCTGGAAGCTCTTGGCACGCCCGAAAGCGATGTGAAGTTCGACCCGTCTATCGTGCGTGGATTGGAATATTATACCGGCCCCGTCTTCGAGGCTGAGCTGCTGCGGGAAACCGTCGACGAGGATGGCAATACGGTTCGGATCGGTTCGGTTGGCGGTGGTGGCCGCTATGATGATCTGGTCGCGCGCTTCACCGGCGAGAAAGTCCCGGCGACTGGGTTTTCGGTTGGCATCTCGCGGCTCGCGACGGCCTTCGCGATCACAGGCAAGGTCGAGCAGCTGAATGGCCCGGTGGTTGTCCTGAACCTTAACCGTGAAGATCCAACGGAAGCCTTGAAACTTGCGACGGAGCTTCGCGCCGCTGGCATTCGCGCGGAAGCCTACATGGGCTCGTCGGGTATGCGCCCGCAAATGAAGTATGCTGACCGGCGCGGCGCGCCTGTCGCCGTCATGGTGGGCGAAGACGAGATCGCAAAGGGCGTTGTCACTATCAAGGACCTGAAGGAAGGCGCCAAACAGGCGGCCGCGATCAAATCCAACGAAGAGTATCGCGAAGCCCGGCCAGGCCAGTTTGAAGCGCCTCGTGCCGAGATGATTGCCCGCATCCGCGAGATTGTGGAGGCATCGGAATGAGCCGTTCGATTGACGTGTTCGCCCGCTTGGGCGGCGAGCTGACCGACCCGCCCATCGTCATGCCGGCGAACCAGCCTCTGGAACTTTCCGGTGAGGCTGTCCGGGCACGCCTTTGTGTCTTTGTTGGCGAGAATGGGGAGGAGTGCGCGCTACGCCCGGACCTCACTCTGCCACTCGCAATCGCGCAAGCCAAAGCTGGCATTTCAGGCGAGATCGTGAAGCGCTACAACGCCCGAGCGTTTCGTCTCCCGGCAGTGGCAGGCGATCGGGTAGAGTTTTCCCAAATCGGGTTCGAGCGCTATGGCGCGCCCTCGACGGCGGACACGGACGCGGAAACATTCGCACTGGTCTGTCAGGCAGCTATGGCGTCGGGCGTTCAGGAAAGCGAGACACGGATGGGCGACCTCGCCGTGTTCCCGGCGTTTGTGGACGCGCTCGATCTTGCTCCGGGCCTTGCCGATGCGCTGAAACGCGCCTTCCGGCAGGCCGGTGGTGTGTCAGCCCTTTTGAATGCCAAGCAGAGCGCACCGGCCCACGGGCTCGCGGCGCGGCTTAAAGGCGCCAGCCCGGCAGAAGCCAAGGCTATCGTCGCTGACATTTTCGCATTGTCCGGCATCCAGCCACAGGGCACGCGGTCGATTGACGAAATCGTCGAAGGGCTTCTCGCCCAGGCGGCTGATGCAGAACATGGCGGCGCGCCTGACATTGCCCGTCAGACCCTCGAATCCGTGATGGCTGTGGACTGTGCGCCCGAGCAGGCGGCGGACGCCTTGCTCGCGATCGCCCGTCAGGCAGGCATTGATGGTGTCGAGCCAGTCCTGAACCGTCTCAATGAGCGTGTTGCCAAAATGCGGGCAGCAGCGCCGGCCTTCATGAAAGCTGCGCGTTTCGGCACACCGTTCGGTCGTCGGTTCAATTATTATGATGGTTTCCTGTTCGAGCTGTTCAGGCCGGGCGAAGCCACTGGCCGTCGTCCGTTCGGCGCAGGCGGGCGTTACGACACCTTGCTCTCCAAATTGTCGAACGGTGCGGTCGAAGCGAGCGCAATTGGCGGAGTCGTGCGGCCAGACCGCCTGAATGCAGGAGACAAGTCATGAGCCGTCTGACGATTGCGATTCCGTCGAAGGGGCTGCTGAAGGACAATGCTGAAGCCTGGTTCGCCAAGGCAGGCTTCAAGCTGAAACAGGCTGGCGGCGAGCGTGGATACACTGCGGAGCTTAAAGGCCTCGCCGAAGCTGATGTCCTTTTGCTGTCAGCGCGTGAAATTGCTCAGGGGCTGATCGATGGCGCGTTTCATATCGGTGTGACAGGCGAGGACCTGCTGCACGATCTGTCCACCGACCTGCCGCGCGATGCCTCCGTGATCAAGCGGCTGGGCTTTGGCGGCGCCGACGTGATCGTCGCGGTGCCCGCTGCATGGCTCGACGTGAACACGATGAGCGACCTTGAGGCGGCCGGTGCACGGTTCAGGCAACGTCATGGCCGGCGCATGCGTGTCGCCACGAAGTATCTGCGCCTCACGCGCAGCTTCTTCGCAGCCAAGTCCGTCGGCGAATACCGCCTGATTGAGAGCGCAGGTGCCACGGAAGCGGCACCTAGCTCCGGACAGGCCGAAGTCATCGTCGACATCACGTCGACGGGCGCGACTCTGAAAGCGAACTCGCTCAAGGTTCTGGACGACGGCGTGATCCTGAAGAGCGAGGCGGCGCTGACCGGCTCGCTGACGGCTGACTGGAGTGAAGAAGCCCTCGGTGCACTGAGCAAATTGCTGTCCTCGGTCGAGGCCGTGGAATCAGCTGAAAGCTCGCGCATGCTCCTGTCGGCGAATCCGATTCCGGATTCTCTCCTGACAGGCGAAGGGAAGACGCCGTTTTCGGCAAATTCCGTTCTGGTGCCATCCTATGATGCGGTAAAAAATGCCCGAGCGATCGCGGAGTCCGGGGCCGGGCCAGTCACAATTTTGCGCAGCGAGTTCGTTTTTGACCAGGAAACGCCTTCATTCACGAAGTTTGTTACCAATCTGAAATCGGGCGCTTGACAATGTGACAGAAAAACGGCGATACAAGTCTTGCAAGTTTCTGGGAGGAAACGCTGCAAGAACTCTTACAGGCGCGGCCCTTTGGTCGCGCCATTTTTTTTTGCGGATCAGGCGATAGTTCTCCCAAATTCCAGAGCTGCATATTGGTAGCTTTTTCTCTGGAACAAGAGCTGGCCGATGCGGGTGCGACCGTTCGTGCCCGAAGCACACCTTGATAGCATTCCGCACCGGCCAGTTTTCGTCAGGAGGTATAGGCGCCTGATGAATAGGTCAGCTCATAGCTATGGCTATAGATCTCGAAGACGATCCCGAACGGGTCTTCGACATAGACCATCCGGTATGGCTTCTCACCGGGATAGTATTTGCGGATTGGCATCCGTTGGCGGCCACCTGCTGCCACGATTTTTTCCACAAGCCCTTCGACATCAGGGTCCTGAATGCAGAAGTGGAACGTGCCATGACGCTTGTGCTCCAGCTTGTCTTCTGGCGCGTAATTGCCGGGGAATTCGAAGATCTCGATACCGATGCGGTCGGCCGTTGAAAGGTGAGCGATGCGCAGGCTTTCCCAGCCTGAACCGAACACGTCAGTGCACATCACGCTGACCGCGCTATCATCTTCTTTTACTGTCGTCGGTGGCATGATCACATAGAGGCCGAGCACCTCCGAATAGAACTTCACTGCAGCATCCAGGTCCGGAACCGACAGGCCGATATGGGAAAAGGAACGGGGGGTCGTCATTTGTCATCTCCTTGAATGGTCTTCTGGTCAGGAGATGGTCTTGCAGCCATCCAATTAGAAATTATCATTATGAATATAAATCATAACGAAACGATATATGAATGCTGAACGCGACCTGGCTCGAAACTTTTACCGTGCTCTGTGAGACGGGTCATTTCACGCAGGCGGCTCAGAAGTTGGCGATGACGCAACCGGGCGTCTCCCAGCAACTTCGCAAGCTCGAAGACCAGGTAGGTCAGGCGCTCATCGCCCAGCACGGAAAGGCCTTTTCGCTGACTCCCGCAGGCGAGGCTTTGTTTGCCCTCGGTCAGCAGCGTCGCCAGGAAGAGCGGTTGCTGAGGGCGCAGATTGAAGCGGATGATCCGACCAGGGGAGAAGCGCACATTGCCTGCTCAGGCGGTTTTGCAATGATGCTCTACCCGAAGCTTGCGCCTCTTATGCAGGCATCTCCTGAATTGGAA
>JAYZBJ010000130.1:0-19330 GCA_036338795.1 Pseudomonadota bacterium
TGCAGCCGCACCTCATTCTCAAGCACGATCCGCACGACACCCAGCGCCGCGCGGCGAAGCGCGAACGGGTCTTTCGAACCGGTGGGTTTCTCGTCAATCGCCCAGAAGCCGACCAGCGTGTCCAGCTTATCGGCGAGCGCGACGGCAATGCTGACAGGCTCCGTCGGCACCGCGTCTGACGGGCCCTGCGGCTTGTAGTGTTCGGCAATCGCAGTCGCGATGGCGTCATCCTCGCCCTGCTCTTTCGCGTAATAACCGCCCATGACGCCCTGCAGCTCAGGGAACTCGCCAACCATGCCGGAAACAAGATCGGCCTTGGCGAGGCGCGCCGCGCGTTCGGCCATGTCCGGGTCAGCGCCGACCTTCGGCGCAAGCTCACGCGCCAGCGCAGCGACACGGTCCACCTTGTCGGCGATGCTGCCGAGCTCTTTCTTGAAGTCGATGGTGGACAGCTTCTTCGCCATCGTTTCCAGCGGCGTCTTGCGGTCATTGTCCCAGAAGAAGCGTGCATCATCGAGGCGCGCCGACAGCACCCGGCTGTTGCCTGCGGCAATCGCCTTGCCGCCATCAGATGCTTCTATATTCGCCACCACGACAAAATGAGGCGCGAGGTCGCCCGTTTTCGGGTCACGCACGGCAAAATATTTCTGGTGCGTGCGCATGGAGAGCTGGATGACTTCGCCCGGCAGGGTCAGGAAGTCCGGGTCCATATCGCCGAGAATGACAACCGGCCATTCAGCAAGACCCGTCACCTCTTCCAGCAGGCCCTTGTCCTCGACCAGTTCCAGACCGCGCTCGACGCAGACCTTGTGCGCCTGCTCCTCGATCAGGAGGCGGCGGTCCTCGCGGCTGAGCACGACCGAGCCCTTGTCCTGGAGGACGGACTTGTATTGCTCGAAAGAGGACACTTCGAACGGCCCGCGGCCGTGGACGCGGTGGCCCTCGGTTTCATTACCGGACACCAGCCCATCAATTTCAAACTCGACCGTCTTGCCATCGAAGACGCAAACAATGCGTTGCAGCGGGCGCACCCAACGCAATTCGCCGCGGCCCCAGCGCATGGATTTCGGCCAGTGGAAACCGCGCACAATCTCCGGCACGAGAGATGCAATGATGTCAGGAAGCGGACGGCCCGGAATCTCGCGCACGGCGACGTAAAAGTCACCTCTCTTCGGGTCGCTCCGCACCTCAGCCTGATCGATGGAGTCCAGCCCGGCTCCGCGCAGGAAGCCTTCGACCGCCTTTTCCGGCGCGCCGACTTTCGGGCCTTTCTTCTCTTCGCTCACATCAGCCGACTTCAGCGGCAGCCCTTCGACACAGACCGTCAGGCGACGCGGACCGGACAGTGATGAGACGCGCTCATACTCGACGCCAGCCTCACCAAGGCCCTTTTCGATCGCGGCTTTCAGGTCTGCTTCGGCTTTCGCCTGCATGCGGGCCGGGATCTCTTCGGAAAAGAGTTCGAGGAACAGTTCAGCCATGAGGGTTCAGCGCCCCGCTTTCGTCTTGCATCGGATCATTGTTCGCCGTTTTCGGCGTACCGGCATTCGCCATAGAATTTCACCGCTTCACCCTCAACCGGGTAAATCACGCGGACCGAGCCGGTATACTCTGCGGCCTCTTCGCCTTCCTGCTGGTCCAGCAGGATGACTTCCAGTTCCACGCTGTCGTCTTCGGTCACGAAACGGCGTGTTTCCATGCCTGCGCCAAAGCCGGCCTCGACCTCGGTCAGCCGCGTCACCTCACCGTCGAGCTTGGCGTAGCCATGATAGACGCTGTCGCCCATCGCGGTGACAAAGACGTATGGCGTGGTCTCGCCATCCATCGCGGCATTGTCGGCGGTAAACGCACAGAACGGTTCTTCGACCGGCAGTGTCATGTCTGATGCAATCGAAGGCGCAGTGGCGCTCGTGGCATCTTCCGGCGCATCGGGCTCTCCGCCGCAGGCCGCGGCGCCGGTCAGGGTCAGGGCAGCTATGGCCGCGAGCCTCATGCTGCACGCTCCTCTTCCTGCTTGGCGTAAAGCTCGGCGGCGCCGCGGGCGAGATCGCGCACCCGCGCGATGAAGGCCTGGCGCTCGGTGGGCGAGATCGCGCCGCGCGCATCGATCAGGTTGAAGACGTGGGAGGCCTTCAGCGCGAAATCATAGGCCGGCAGCGGCTTGCCCGCCTCTCTCAGCGCGGTGGACTGTTTCTCGCAGCCTTTGAACCAGTCCTGCAGCATCTCGACATCGGCCAGCTCGAAATTGAGCGCCGACTGTTCCTTCTCGTTCTGCAGGAAGACATCGCCATAGGAGAGCGGCGTCTCGGAAGCCGGATCGTTGAAAGGCAGGTTGTAGACATTGTCGACGCCGAAGACATACATCGCCAGGCGTTCGAGCCCGTAGGTCAATTCCCCTGAGACGGGAAAAACGTCGAGCCCGCCGACCTGCTGGAAATAGGTGTACTGGCTGACTTCCATGCCATCGCACCAGACCTCCCAGCCAAGCCCCCAGGCGCCGACGGTCGGGTTTTCCCAGTCATCCTCGACAAAGCGGATATCGTGGACGGTCGGATCAATGCCGATCTCGTAGAGGGAGTTCAGATAAAGGTCCTGCAGATTGGCCGGATTGGGCTTCAGGATGACCTGGAACTGGTAGTAATGGCCCAAGCGGTTCGGGTTCTCGCCATAGCGCGCATCGGCCGGGCGCCGCGAGGGCTGGACATAGGCGGCGCGCCAGTCCTTGGGCCCCAGCGCGCGCAGCACGGTCGCCGGATGCAGCGTCCCGGCGCCGACCTCCATGTCATAGGGCTGCAGGATGGCACACCCCTGAGCGGCCCAATAGGCCTGAAGCCGCAGGATGAGGTCCTGGAAAGAAGCGGGTTTTTCGCGCGCGGTCGGTGCTGTCATGGGGCGCCTGAATCGGTAGCCTGGATGAAAGGTCTCCGGCCTACTCCCAGAATGACAGTTTCGCAACTGCGAGGAAGCGGTCTGAAGGCTGCGCGATCAGTCGCAGGCGTAATCGTGATCGGCAGAGTCGAAGCGGCTGCGACCGAAAAAGACGGCGTAGAATTTCGGATGGGCAAGCACCCCCATGAGGAGGCCGAGGCCCGCGCCAGAGATCATCAGGAGAGTGAACCAGGCTTGCATGTGTGAAGACTGTCCTTCGAACAGGGCGAGAATTGGGCGGCGTGGACGTTTCGGTCCGAAATGGAATGGCGTCAGAAGGTCACCAGAATGCCACCAGAACGTTCTGGGGTGGGATATTCTGGTGACCTTGCCCCAGACTATCCCCAGTCCAGTCCCGCGCCATTCCTCGCAATTTCCTGCATACGGGCGGTCCGTTCACCGCCGCGGGACGTGTAGATATCGATCCCCGAAAGCAGGCGCATCGGGCCGGAGCGCAGCCCCTTGCGGGCCTTCACAATGACGCGCTTCGCGTCGTCACCGGGAAAGGAGCGCACAGGCATCACCGTGATCTCGCCGGTACGCCGCTCAATCGCCGACAGGATGCGCGCCAGCTCGGAGGCGCGGTGGATCATGACGAATTTTCCCTTTGGCTTCAGGGTGTAAAGCATTGCGCCGATCCAGTCCTTCAGCGGAACCGACTCCAGGAACGCCGCCTCCCGTCCCTCGCCCGGACGAGTTATCCGGCCCGCTTCGAAGAAAGGCGGGTTGGAAAAGGCAAGGTCAAAGCGGTTCTCCCAGTCGCGGGGAATGGCGCCGACATCCTGATGCAGCACATCCACGCGCGCCGAAAGCTGGTTCTCTGCGATGCCGCGACGAGCAAGGTCGAGCATCAGGCTATCGGCCTCAAGCCCTGTAAAATTTGCATTTTTCAGCCTCCACGCGGCCGGAAGCAGCGCGCCGCCTGCCCCGCAGCCGAACTCGCAGGCCTGCCCCGTCTGCGTCTCATCGAGCGCTGCAGCCAGCAGGACACTATCGGTTCCCGCACGGAATCCCTTTCGGGGTTGGAAGACCGTAACAGCTCCGCCGTAAAAGGCGTCCGCCGTCGTTTCCAATTCAGCCATCCTGGTCAAGCTCGCTCAGCTCGCGCCGGGCCCGTTGGGCATCGTCGGGATGCACCACTACACGGATCGGCACCATCGGCCCACGCCCGTCAATATAGGCCGTATGCTCATCCAGCACGTAGGCCTCGATGCCCGCTTCCGACAGCAGGTGCCTGATGTAACTCAGCTTGACGGGATCGTTCGTTCGGAACACTTCTTCCATTTCACACCTTCCGGCTGTCATGCGGCCCTTGATCGCAGAGATAAAGTTGTAACCTTCTGCTAAATATGGCTTTCGCCTGAGCGATAGAGTACAGGACCCCTCGTGACCATAACTGCCACAGCGCGCAACTCCGGCAACACCCGGTCTGTCATCGACCGGCTCAGCAACCTGCTGGAAGACGATCTAGAAAAAGTCGAGGCCCTCCTGCGCAAACGCGCCAAGAGTCCTGTCGACATCATCCCCGACCTCTCAGGCTACATTGTATCTGCAGGCGGCAAACGCATGCGCCCCATGCTGACGCTTGCAGCGGCGCACGCGGTCGGCGGCACCGAACACTCCACGCATGCGCTCGCGGCAGCGGTCGAGTTCATCCACACGGCCACATTGCTGCACGACGATGTGGTGGACGAGAGCGACCTGCGGCGCGGGAAACCAGCCGCCAAATCCGTCTGGGGCAACTCTGCGTCCATCCTTGTTGGCGACTTCCTGTTCGCCCGCGCCTTCACGCTGATGGTGGAAACCGGGTCGCTGGAAATCCTCGATATCCTTTCCAATGCATCCTCCGTCATCGCCGAAGGCGAAGTTCGCCAGCTTGCCGCACAAGGCCGCCTCGACCTGCCGACCGAGGATTATCTCGCAATCATCGAAGCCAAGACGGCCGCACTGTTCGAAGCCGCCGCGCGCGCAGGCGCGCTGTCTGGAGGCAGTGAAGAACACGCCGCAGCGCTCGCCTCATATGGCAAGAATCTCGGTCTCGCCTTCCAGATCGTCGACGACGTACTCGATTATGGCGGCGCAACCGCCGTCATCGGCAAGGTCGTCGGTGATGACTTCCGTGAAGGCAAGGTGACCCTGCCGGTTATCATAGCGCGGCGCCGGGGCCAGGCTGAAGATCATGCCTTCTGGGAGAAGGCGATGAACGTGGAAACGCAGACAGACAGCGATCTGGCGCGCGCGATCCACCTGATCCGCACCACCGGCGCTGCGGAAGCAACAATTGCCGAAGCTGAGGCATATGCCGGGCTGGCGAAGTCCGCGCTCAAGACCCTGCCGGAAAGTCAGTGGCGGGATGCGCTCGGCGAACTCGCCGATTTCTGCGTCAAACGCGCCTACTGATCCTTGGCGTTGCCGCGCCAAATCACACCTATCGACAGACTCGTGCCACATCTATCGTTTCAGATAGTGAGGACTGGACAGGTACACCCTGCCCCGGCACATTTTTGCGACCTGCTACGAGGATACTCATGAAACAGCTTCTGACTTCGGCAATCGCGCTTTCGTCTCTCTGCATTGCAGGCTGCGCGAGCCAGGTGAGTGAAAACAATCTCACCCCCGCGCAGCAGCAGGCCCTCGACCAACGCAAGCAGGAAGTGCTCGGCACACTATCAGCTTATAGCGGCGTGTATGACGTCTCGCCGGCGGCTATGCGTACAGCGAAGCTGGATGACAAGGGACGCCCGGTCGGCTTGCTGGCCTACGACTCACCCATCGACGCGGTGAAGGCGGGCGACATGGCGGCCTTCATCGCCTCGGTTCAGGCCAACAATCGCAAGGATGGCGAACCCGCCCCATTTGCCGCGCTCGTCATGTCGATCGACAAGGCCGCAGGCGAAGACCCGCAGGCCGCCCTAGACGCCCTGCAGCCCGCGCTGGACAGCGATGATATGACCATCATGGCGGGATTCCTGAAGGCCTGGTATCTCGCGCAGTCCGGCGACTTTGATGCCGCTGTCGACGCGCACCGCGATGTCGGGGCCCGGCTCCCCGGCCTTGCGGGGGACCTCTCACTCGCCGCCCTGCTGGAAGTTGCTGGCCGCGAAGAAGAAGCGCTGGCGGTCTACTCCGCGATTACACCCACCAGAATTCAGGCGCCAGAACACGAGTTCGATCCACAAAACCTGCTCTACAGCCATGTGAGGCTGGTGGTCGCCCGTCAGGCCCTATTGTTGCGCCGTCTTGATCGCCTGGACGAAGCGAAAGCACTCTACGAAAGGCTGGCGGAAGCCGAGCCGGAGCAGCGAGCGTCCTACGCTGCGGCGATCAACCAGTTGGAGACCGGCCGCGGCATCGATACCGACGCCCCGGAAGTGGACGGCGCCTTCGCCCGCTCGCTCAGCGACTATTCCATGTCACTCTCTTATCAACGCCTCATCCGCTCCGCGCTGATCGGCGAACGCATTCGCGGTTTCGATGATACGAAATCTGCGTTTGACCAGCTTGCCTTGCTCATTGATCCCGACAATGACGATCTGCGCCTTGGCGTTGTTGGCGACCTCTATGACGAAACACTATTCGAAGCCGCCGCGCACGTAGCTGGCGCCGGGCCTGAGCGTACAGCCGGGCTGCAGCTCGCAATTGCCCAGTCACACGTTCGCCTTGGCGAAGACGAACCCGCTCGCAGCGCGCTCAACAAGGCGATCGAACTGGCCGAAGAGGATGAAGAACTCGGCACCTATTCGACCGCGATGATGATTTACGCACTGCTCGATGACCAGTCGAAAGCGACTGAAATCGCGGAGCTGATGCCTGACCTGGCCGAAACGGACGCCGAGAAAGCAAATGCGCACGGCTCAAGCTCAGCGATCTATTCACAGTTCGGCCAATTCGATCAGGCCCTGTATCATGCGCGCGCGGCCAGACAGCTTGATGACACGCATGACAGGCGCATGGCGCTGGCAAATGCATTGGCCGACGCTGACGAGATCGACGAGGCGCTTCGACTCATCCGTACCGAAGCGCTGGCAAGACCGAATGACCCGTACATGTTGAATACGCTCGGCTATTTCCTCGTCGAGCATACGGAACGGTTCGGCGAGGCCTACCGGATCCTGGCCCGCGCAAACGCGCTGGCACCATCCGACCCGTATATCAGCGACAGTTTCGGCTGGGCCCGCTACAAGCTCGGAGACCTGGAAGGCGCCAAACGTTATATCGAACAGAGCCGCGCGGAACTGGCACCCAACACCCACTGGGAGATCGAAGATCACCTCGGGGACATCTACTGGCACCTCGGCGACAAGGAAGCTGCCCGCGATGCCTGGAGCCGTGCATTGAGTGATTACCCCGCTGAAGACAAACGGGCCAGCATTCGCGAGAAACTCCAGAACGGCCTTGAAGGGCCGGCGCCGGAACGACAGCCCCTGCCGGATGTTTCTCTCGGTGATGAAGGACAGGTTAGCCGTCAGGATATCTGACTCGGCAAACTGGCCTGAACATTGCGTTTTCCTGCAGCATGGTTCCCTATAGGGAACTGGGGTCAGGAGGTTGGTGCGCGTAATACTCACATTCGGGTTTGCCCGCGCCGGGAGAGTCTATCATTAGATGAGCATGTTGCGTTTTGGGTCCATCGCTTCAATCGCCCTCATGGGGCTGGTTGGCTGCACCACGGTCGACACGCGTGAAAACGCACTCGCCGCGAGGCTGGCAGCCGCACGCGCAAATGCAGCGACCGAGGCGACCGCTGACAGCTACAGCCAGTTCCTGATCGCCCGCTACGCCTCGCTCGTGAACGATCCCGGCGAGGCCGCTGAGAAGTATGCGCTCGTCGCACGCGACCGCCCTGGTGACCGGTCGATAATCGATCGCGCTGTTTTTTCTGCACTGCTGGCAGATGAATTTACTCTCGCCCGGTCAATTTCAGCCAAGGCCGACCCAGACGCGCTTGCCAATTCCGACCTTGCTCGGTTGACGCTTGCCGCCGACGCGCTCGCTCGGGGGAACTTCGCGACAGTGCCTTCAAAATTGGAGGGCGAGGAGTACGCGCTCTTCAACTCGTTGATCGTTGAAGCCCTGCGCGCCTGGGCGCTTTTTGGTGAAGGAAAGGCTGGCGAGGCTCAGCTCGCCTTGCTCGATGCCTCCAGCGGCGATCCATATCTCGACAGCCTCGTGCTCAACCTGCTTGCGCTGATGGAAGTGGCCAGCAACGAAGACGACAAAGCCCTTGAAACATTCGAGCGCATTGACGCGAACGGGACGCTTATCGCGCTGGCAGCGGACAGCTATGCGCGCCTGCTCACCTCGCGAGGTGAACGCGACAAGGCACGCGATGTCCTGCAGACCTTTCTTGTTCAGGCCGGACCTAATCCTGTCGTGTCTGATCTCATTTCGCGGATCAACGGCGGTGAGACGCTGGACGTAAAACGGTTCGACGCCCGCCAGGGCGCTGCGCTGTCGGTCTACGTGCCCGCCGCTGCACTGGCCGCCCAGTCCCAGACGGACCTGCCGGGCGTTTATTACTCCATTGCCTTGCGTCTCGATCCGGCTCTGCATGCCGCGCGCGCATTATGGGCCGATGCGCTCGATACCGCTGGACGCCGAGCCGATTCGATCGCCCTGCTCGAAGCGATCCCAGCCAGCTCCCCCTATTACACGAGCGCTCGCGGCCAGCTTGCCTGGGCCCTGCGGCGCGATCAGCAGAATGAGAAAGCGCTAGACCTCGTTTACACGACGCTCGCGGCAAAGCCGCAACGCGACCTTAAGATTCAGATGGGTGACCTCCTGCGCTCGCTCGACCGTGACGGCGAGGCCGCAGAAGTTTTCACCGAAATCATCAATAGCGACGAGATAGAGAACCGGCAGGACTGGCGGCTGTTTTACGCGCGCGGCGCCCTGCGTGAAAGCATGGGTCTGTGGCCACTCGCCGAAGATGATCTCAAGGCAGCCCTCGCGCTCAACCCGAACTCCGCGGACGTACTGAACTATCTCGGCTATAGCTGGGTAGACCGGGGAGTGAACCTGGAAGAGGGGCTGAACCTCATCCGCAAGGCGCTTACCCTGCGCCCGGAGAGCGGGGCGATAACCGACAGTCTTGGCTGGGCGCACTACAAGCTGGGTAATCTCGACTCGGCTATCGGTTATCTTGAGCGGGCGGTCGAACTTTCACCCGGTGTTGCCGAAATCAACGATCACCTCGGCGATGCCTACTGGGCCGCAGGCCGGATCACAGAAGCGCGCTTCCAGTGGCAGCGCACCATATCTTTGACCGAAGACCAGCAGCGGATCGATGTGCTTGAGCGCAAGCTGCTCACGGGTCCGAAGCCTTATCGCGTCCGGGCGCGCAATCGCTGATGTTGGCACCGGCGAAAGTGAACCTTTTTCTCCATGTTGGTCCGGCCAAGGAGAATGGCCGTCATGACCTTGATTCCCTTGTCATGTTTGCAGGTCCGGAAGCTGCAGACCGGCTCGAAGCGCGCAAGGCCGAAGAGGCAACGCTCGAACTGCATGGTCAGTTTGCGACATACGATCTGGCCACGCCCGACAATCTCGTGATCCAGACGCTTGCAGCCTGCCAGGCGCGCGGCCTGCGGGTGCCGCCCATGGCAATCACCCTCCACAAGGACCTGCCAATTGCCGCTGGTCTTGGTGGCGGATCTGCCGATGCCGGCGCAATGCTGCGGGTACTGGTGAAATTCGGCACGATCACACCACCGGTTGCGCTGACGATCGCTGCCAGCCTTGGCGGAGACGTCCCGGCAGCCTTTCTCAGCCAGCCGCTATTGATGCGCGGAGAAGGCGAAAAGGTATTGCCGGTATCAGGATTACCGGACCTGCCGACACTTCTGGTCAATCCGGGCCTTCCCTGCCCCACCGGGCCAGTGTTTAACGCCTATGACAATTCCGGCTTCGCAGCAGAGCTGGACCTCGCAGACCTGCCACCGGTGGATAATGTCGAAGATTTATCCGTCTGGCTCGGCGCGGAAACGCGGAATGATCTTCAGGCACCCGCTATCGAGCTTCTGCCTCAGATTGCTGGCGTCCTCGATGAGCTTTCGGCAAGTACGGGCTGCGTACTCTCACGCCTTTCCGGATCGGGAGCCAGCTGCTTTGCCCTGTTCGCCACGCGTGCAGACCTGAAAGCGGCAGCTGATGACCTTGCAGACAGGCATCCTGACTGGTGGGTGGCACCGACATTGCTGACAGGGAGCCACGCTGGCTGATGCAGCTGGTCATTTCAAGCCTGATTGCCCTTCTGGCTTTCCCGATCGCTTACATCGCCTGCGCGCTGACCAAGCACACGGGTGTTGTCGATGCGCCTGATGGTAAACGCAAGCAACAGGCGGCGCCGATTCCCCGTCTTGGCGGAGTCGGAATAGCCGTTGCAATCGGCCTTGTGACCGGGGGCCTCGCCTTGGCCCATTCTATCCTGCCTGAGCTGATGAATGGCGGCGACTGGTTTCCCGGCCCGGTAGCTCTTGTGGTGATCGCCCTTGCGGCATCACTGCTTCTCTTCGGTATCGGTGTCTGCGACGATGTGTTCGGCATGTCAGCGCAGGTGAAACTGGTGCTCGTCACGATGGTGTGCCTGGCAGCCCCTCTGCTGGGGGTATCCGCAGGGGCGCTGGAAACACCGTTCGGCGATGTAACCGCCCCTGCCGTCATGATTGCCGGCTCAGCGCTATGGCTGATCGTCTTTACGAACGCCGCAAACTTCATGGATGGCAGCAACGGCCTGTCGCTTGGCTCAATGGCGATCATGCTGGCGGGGCTCGGTGCCGCTCACATGACTGCCGCCGACGTTCAGTTCCCGATTGGCCTCATGGCGATCATCGCGGCGCTGATCGGTTTCCTCGTGCATAATATGAGAGGTACGCTTTACGCCGGGGACTGCGGCGCCTTCGGGGTTGGCGGCTTGTTTGCGACGCTCGCCCTGGTGTCCAACCTGCCCGTCTGGACGATCGCGACGCTCGCCCTGCCCTTCCTGATCGATGTTCTAATGACGCTTGTCCTGCGCGGCAGGAATGGAAACGCATGGTTCGAGGCCCATACCGACCACGCCTATCAGGTATTGCGCCATACCGGCTCCAGTCATTGGGACGTCGCGCTGATCTGGTGGGGCCTGTCGTTGACGTGCGCCATTGGCGCCGTTATTGCCGTGTCTGGCGGTGGCGCTCTACCGTTTATCGTCTTCTGGGTTATGGCGGTCAGCCTCAGTTTCTGTTGGATCGTGGTCCAGCGACAGGCGCGCGATCAGCTCACGCGCGAGCGAAATGGGTAACAAGGCAGGCGGAGCCCAGGGCCTGTAGACCCATGCGAGGCCCACCCCGAACGCCGTGAAGCCTGCGCCAAACACATAAGCGAACAGAGCCTTGCTTTCTCGCACGCCGCCGCTGGCAGTGATCAACAGGAATGCCAGGCCGAACAGGGCCGCAAACACGCCGATCAGGAACATGGCCCAGCGGACGCCGCTGCCAGCCCCCATCGCAACCTGCATGTCCGGTTTCCGGTCGGACAGCTCATCCAGAATTGCGGTCACAAGTGTCAGAAACTGGCTGTGGCTCTCATCACCGGGCGGCATGTTGCAGGTGATGCGATGACGTCCGCCAGCAAAAGCGAGGTCAAGCCACGCCGAATGGCTGTAGCGCACGCGCATCTGTGCGAACCGCACGCCGGTAATATTGTCGAGGCTGCAGAACAGCTCGCCGTTTCGCGTCAGGAAGCCGGCGTCCAGAGTCCAGTTGTTGCGGCCCCTCATCAGGGCAGGCTTGAACTCGAAACTCTGGACGTCAGAAGCCAAAAGGCCCGGTCTCCTTACATGTTAGGATAGGCCGGCCCGCCGCCACCTTCCGGCGTGGTCCAGTTGATGTTCAGGTTCGGATCCTTGATATCGCAAGTCTTGCAGTGGATGCAGTTCTGCGAGTTGATCTGGAAGCGCGGCTCCTTGCCCTCTTCCTCAACCCATTCATACACACCCGCAGGGCAATAGCGCGCGGATGGGCCTGCATAGACGTCATGCTCGGATTTCTTCTGAAGCTCCATATCCTTGACGATCAGGTGGACCGGTTGGTCCTCGGCATGGTTCGTGTTCGTGAAGGACACGTTGGTCAGCTTGTCGAAGCTGATCTTGCCATCCGGACGCGGATAATCGATCGGCTTGTGCTTGGCCGCAGGCTCCAGGGCAGCGGCATCGGTCTTGCCATGCTTCATGGTGCCGAAGAAGGAGAAGCCACCGAGGATCTTGGTGCACCACATCTCGACACCGCCCATCAGCGTGCCAAGCGTCGTGCCCATCTTGGAGAGCAGCGGCTTCACGTTGCGCACCGCAAACAGCTCCTTGCGAACCGAAGACTCTTCATAAGCCTCAGCGTAGGCAGTGAGCTCATCGCCCTGACGGCCTTCCTTGATCGCGGTGACAGCAGCTTCAGCGCCCATCATGCCGGTCAGGATAGCTTTGTGGCTGCCTTTAATTCTCGGAACATTGACGAAGCCAGCTGAACAACCGATCAGCGCCCCGCCCGGGAATGTCAGCTTGGGAAGGGATTGATAGCCACCCTCGACAATTGCGCGGGCGCCGTAGCCAACACGCTTGCCGCCTTCGATGTATTTCAGGATGTCAGGATGGTGCTTCCAGCGCTGAAGTTCCTGATATGGTGAGAGGTACGGGTTCTTGTAGTTCAGGTGAACAACAAAGCCGAGCGACACGAATGGCTCACCACCATCGCGGAAATGATAGAGGAAGCTACCGCCGCCCGTCTTGTCATCCAGCGGCCAGCCTAGCGTGTGCTGGACGTAGCCTTCCTTGAAATTCTCTTCCGGCACGGACCAGAGTTCCTTGAGGCCAATACCGTACTTCTGAGGCTCGCGGCCTTCATCTAGGGCGTATTTGGCGATCAGCTGCTTGGAGAGCGAGCCGCGTGCGCCTTCAGCGAAGAGGACATATTTGCCGAGAAGCTCCATACCCGGCTCATAGTCAGCCTTGTGCGAACCGTCCGCTGCGATGCCCATGACGCCAGCGACGACGCCCTTCACTTCGCCATCATCACCGTAAACAACTTCAGACGCAGCAAAGCCCGGGAAGACCTGAACGCCGAGATTCTCGGCTTCCTGGCCGAGCCAGCGAGTCACATTGGCGAGCGAGCCGGTAAAGTTACCATGGTTTTTCATGTAGCCCGGCATCGGAAGCCAGGAGATATCCATGGAGCCCTTCGGGCCCAGCCAGATAAACTTGTCACCTGTCACTTCGGTTTTCAGGGGACGATCGTCGCGCTCACGCCAGTCCGGAACAAGGGCATCAAGACCAACTGGATCAACAACGACACCCGACAGGATGTGCGCACCAATCTCGCCGCCTTTTTCGAGGACGACCACTTCCAGCTCATCGCCAGCTTCATTGGCCAGTTGCTTTGCCCGGATCGCTGCGGCAAGCCCTGCAGGGCCGCCGCCAACGATCACGAGATCGAATTCCATGGATTCGCGTTCAATCGCTTCGCTCATCTATACACTCCCGACTGTGGCAGCACCGCTCCGCCTGCCCTATACATGTTCCGCTGACGGTCTACCGTCGAATCTACCGATTGCCAAAGGGTCTGTATGTCCCAGCCTGATCCTACCCTTGCGTTAAAGGCCCTCACCGATTGGTGGGGCGACATGGGCGTAGAGGCTGATGAGCTGCAAATGCGCGCCTTTCGCAAGGCGGCAGAGGCCCGTCCCGCAAGCGTTCCCGCGCCTGCGACCGAGCCGCCACGCGTGCCCCGGCACCTGCAGAAAAAGACCCACGAGGACTGGGTGAACGAAGCGCGCAGCCTCGCTGCTGATGCGCAGTCACTCGACACGCTCAAAACCGCAATCGAGGGGTTCGATGGCTGCCTGCTCAAGGAATCAGCTCGCAAGACCGCGTGTTTTGATGGTGTGCAGGGTGCACCGGTCATGGTGATTGGCGAAGGCCCCGGGGCCGAAGAGGACGCCAAGGGCCTGCCCTTCGTCGGCAAAGCGGGAAAACTGCTCGACAAGATGCTGGCAGCGATTGGCCTTTCGCGGACGGAAAACACCTTCATCACGAATGTGAATTATTGGCGGCCGCCGGGAAACCGCAATCCAAGTGACGAAGAGCTTGCCTTATGCCGCCCCTTCGTTGATCGGATGATCGAGCTTGGCGCGCCCAGGCTGATCATTTCGGCTGGCGGCGTGTCAGCCAAGTCGCTGCTTCAGTCACGCGTCGGCATCATGAAGCTTCGCGGCACTGAACATGCTCTTCAAACGCCGGGCGGTTTCGAGGCGCCCATGTTCCCGATCTTCCACCCGGCGTTTCTCTTGCGGAGACCGGAAGAAAAAAGCCGGGCGTGGCGTGACCTGCTGAACAATCCGGCCCGGCTGGAAGAGCTGCTCTGATCATAGAAAAAGCCCGGAGTGCGAGGGGAACACTCCGGGCCTGCTATAAGCCCGTCTACGCGGAGGGGACGCGGGGCTTTTCTATTGGGCGGATGTCCACCGGATGTCGGGTCCGGCGTCTAATCCTGCCCACTCTACTCTTCCAGCTTCTCTTCAGCTTTCTCTTCGACAAGCTCAAGTTCAGCGTCCTTACGCTTTTCAAACGCCGAACCGATCTTTTCGTTCCCGTCCTTGCCAAGAACATCTTCTGCGACCGGGAAAATATCTTCTTCCTCTTCATCGATATGGTGCTCATAGCGATGACGCATTTCCTTGAATTTCGTTAGCCAGCCCGGCGACGAGAAGTCAGTGTCGTTGAGCTCTTCGATCATGTCGTCAATCTCCTGGTGCTCGGAGACGGAGTGACGTGCTTCGGGCTGGCCATCTTCATCGGCGATCAGCTTTGAATAGAACGTTTCTTCCTCGGCGGCGGCGTGCGCGCTTACATCGTGAAAGAACTCGTCCCACGCCTTGCGACGTTCCTCGCTGTCGCCTTGGGTATCGGCGATCTGCGCGAGCAGTTTGCGGTGGCGGTCATGATCTTCTTTCAGCGTCTGATAGATGGTGGACATAATTCCTTCCTTTCTGGGGTAACGCCAATTTTAACGCCGCTTCTGCCTAAGGCGTTCCCATGAATACGCCGCACTCGACGCGGTGTTGATTTGCACTAAGAGAGCACCAATGCCCGCGCCAATTTCGATCATCATCCCCACACTCAACGCCGCTGATGAGCTGCCGCTATGTCTGGAAAGCCTGATGCCGGGCCTTGAGGCAGGTCTGATCCGCGAACTGGTCGTGAGTGATGGCGGTTCGACCGATGCTACGGCGAAGATCGCAGAGGCTTCGGGCGCCAACCTGCTCGTTGGAGACAAGGGACGCGGCAAGCAACTGATCTGCGGGGCAAACGCCTCACGCGGAGATTGGCTTCTCTTTCTTCACGCCGACACCGCACTCTCGCGGGACTGGGCGGAACGTGTCACTGAACATCTGAACCAGCATCCGGAGAATGCTGCGGTGTTCACACTGGCATATCGATCAGACAGGCAAATCGCCAAAGCCATCGCATCGCGTGCCAATCGCCGCGCTCGCTGGCTTGGCCTGCCTTATGGCGATCAGGGACTACTCATCTCGCGCAAATTGTATGACGAGATCGGCGGTTTCGAGGATCTTCCATTGATGGAGGATGTGCGCATGGTACAGGCAATTGGCCGGAAGCGACTGAGCTTCCTATCTGCGCAGGCGCGCACATCGCCCGCAAAGTATGAACGCGATGGCTGGCGCAAACGGAGCTGGCACAATGCCTGGCTGATCACGCGCTACCTTCTGGGCGCGAGCCCGGAAAGCCTCGCCAAGTCCTACAACTAGAATTCTTCCGCGTGTGCCTGCCACCAGGCATCGGTCGCCAGACCGGCCTGGTGCGCGGCAAGCAGAACCTGTTTCAGCTGGTCCAGCGTTACGGGCTGGCACTCTGTTGTCTTGCTGCCCTCTACGAGACCGCCCTCAGCCTCGAACTGTGCCCGCTGCTCATCGCTGAGTTCGGCGCAATCGAGCGCAGCGATCTGCATCGTGGCGCCGCGCGTGTCTGGCGCTGGCAGCCTGCGGGCCAGCCCATAGATGAACGCGGTGCCTTCTTCGGTTTCGAGCGCGGCCTCGGCTATGAACACCTGCCTGCCGGCCGATTGGATTAGCGGTGCGAAGCGGACCATCACATCTTCTTCCGGCTCGTCCGGCGGGCTGGCGAGATAGCCATCGGCTTCAGGTTTGAGCGTGATACACGGATCATTGGCATCCAGACAGACGGTGATTTCGCCGTCGACCGGCAGCACGGCTACGTTCGCGGCGATAAGCGGTTCGCGTGAAATGAAGCAACCCGCCAGCACCAGAAGTGCAGCAAGCGGCGCAAGGCGTCCAAGCAATGACATGTGACCGATTCCCCTACTGAGTCGTTCAGTTATACCAAGGCTGGACAGCCTTGATGGCTTTTGCATGACCAGACCAACCCTGCTGATTTTTACCAAGCCGCCGCGCATGGGCCTCTCGAAAACGCGCCTGGCAGCAGATCTTGGTCGAACCGAAGCGCGCCGGATCGCGCATTACACCACCGCGATGACGATGCGCGCGGCGCGCAGCATCGGATGGCGGGTCGAGTTGCATGTCGCCCCACGAAGTCTTGCGGATGAAACGCTGGGCGGCTTGTGGCCCGACACTTTTATCCGCCGCCCACAGTCAAACGGAAATCTGGGTGACCGGCTCACTTCTGGCATGCATCAAGCGCCACACGGCCCAGTTGTGTTCATCGGAACTGACGCGCCGGGCATCTCAAAACAGCATTTCGCTGCGGCTTCGAGGGCTCTCCGGCATGATGGTGCCGTTTTCGGCCCAGCCGAAGATGGCGGTTTCTGGCTTTTCGGGATCAGCCATAACTTACGGAAAAATGGTGTTTTTTCTGCCGTTCGCTGGTCCGGGCCACACGCGATGGAAGACGTCTGGTCCAACCTGCCCGACCATGCCCGGATCAAGTTACTGCCCCAGCTGATTGATATAGACACAGGCAAAGACTGGAAAATGTTTAAAAATCAGCCATAAAGCTAGGCGATAACAGCGATCTTGATTTAGGTTATCGACTAAGCGGGTCGAAATTGATCGAAGTCGCGTCACGCAACTATTAAGGGCAATATATGTATCGCCTGGCCTATGTGAGCACGTCTCACAAACGTCTCTCTGCAACAGATATGCAGGACATTCTCGAAGCCGCCATTCGCAACAATGGTGAAGTTGGTGTGTCCGGCACGCTCCTGTTCAACGGAGTGAACTTCCTTCAGATCCTGGAAGGAGCTGAGGAGGAAGTTGAGCGTATCTATGCACGCATCTGCGAGGACGAACGGCACAATCACGTCGTGACGATCTTTCGGGAGTCAGGCGTCAAACGCTGTTTCGAGTCGTCGCCGATGACGCTGAGCACTCTGAAGAGCAAGGTTGCCGACCTGCCCGATGGGCTGACCGAATCCTCCGACATCTCTCTTTTCATGCCGGCCTCGCTGCCAGATCACCTGCGCGGCATGATCTACAACTTCGACACCGTCCGCCGTTAAGACCACGACACATGGCGACAAGTGAGCCGATAGGCATCCACAAGCCTTGAGCAAATTGTTCTTGTTTTGTTCTTTTTGTTGTGCTGATTTTCAGCCATATGAGGAACACGCAGAAACTTTCTCCTGGCGGGCGGGTCTCGCTGATCGACACGTCAAATGTCGCTGAACGGTTTGAGCATGGCGGGCGAGGTGCCATCTCGAACCAGACAGGCCGTTTCGAGCCGGAAACGCGCGAAGCGTTCGACGATGGCTGGGGCACGGTTGAAGAAGCTGCCGGACGGCTGGAAACCACCCTGACGCCGGAAGCCGCGAAGACAATCATCACATTCAACCGGTCGCCCGACATCTCGTTTGACCGGACAATTAATCCCTATCGCGGCTGTGAGCATGGTTGCGTTTACTGCTTCGCCCGCCCGACGCACGCCTTTCATGGGCTTTCCGCGGGCCTCGATTTTGAAAGCAAGCTATTCTTCAAGCCGGATGGACCGGAGCTTCTTCGCCGTGAATTGTCACGTCCGTCTTATGTCGTGAAACCGATTGCGCTCGGCATGAACACGGACGCCTATCAGCCTGTTGAACGTCGTTTGCGCCTGACGAGAACCTTTCTCGAAATCCTGTCCGAGCACAATCACCCCGTTACCTTGCTGACCAAGTCCGCGCTGATCCAGCGCGATATAGACCTGCTCGCCCCGATGGCCGAGAAAGGCCTCGCCCGCGTTGGTGTATCCATTACGACGATGGACCCGCTACTGGCCCGGCGGATGGAGCCGCGCGCTGCGGCGCCCTATCGCCGTCTGCAGACCAATCGGGCCCTCGCTGATGCAGGCATTCCCGTCATCGCGATGACCGCACCGATTATTCCCGCACTTAATGAGCCGGAGATCGAAACCCTGCTCGAAGCGGTTGCGGATAACGGGGCGTCGAGCGCGGGCTATGTCATCCTTCGCCTCCCGCATGAGCTGAAAGACATTGTCCATGAATGGCTGGCCCAGCATTATCCTGACAGGGCGGCCCGCATCATCAATCTCTTGAGGGATATGCGCGGCGGCAAGGATTATGACGCAAACTGGTTTGAGCGTGGCCGCGGACGCGGCCCCCATGCCAGGTTCATCGCCCAGCGTTTCCAGAAGGCAGCGAGACGTCTGCGGCTAGACGCGCCCAGACCTCGCCTGCGTACAGACCTTTTCCGACCACCGGAAACGCCAGACGGGCAGATGCGGCTCGATTTCTAGCCCCAATCGCACAGGCAATTCACAGTCAGTTTGGAAAAATCACACAGACCTATCCACAGACCGTGCAAATTTTTGTTACGATCCCGAAATGAACATGCGGTGCCCTGGCTGCAGCTGTCGGCATCGCAACGTAACGAAGCGGAAACCAAATCGGCGGCGGATGGGGCTTTCGTTGATTCGCGTAGAGGGGCCGACACGCCATGGAGCTGATCCGCAATACGATTATTCAAGGTGAATGCGTCGACGTGCTGTCACGCCTGCCGGACAAGTCCGTCGATCTCGTCTTCGCAGACCCGCCTTACAACCTGCAGCTCGGCGGCGGACTGACGCGCCCGGACCAGTCAACGGTCGATGGCGTCGATGATGCCTGGGACCGTTTTGACAGTTTCGACGCCTATGATCTGTTCACCCACCAGTGGCTGACAGAATGCCGACGCGTCCTGAAGGACGACGGCGCGATCTGGGTAATCGGCTCCTACCACAACATCTTCCGTGTTGGCGCGATCCTTCAGGATTCCGGCTTCTGGATTCAGAATGATGTGATCTGGCTGAAGTCGAACCCGATGCCGAACTTCAAGGGCACGCGATTTCAGAATGCGCACGAGACGCTTATCTGGGCCGGAAAGACGGAAAAGTCCCGCGTGACGTTCA
>JAYZBJ010000131.1:0-5639 GCA_036338795.1 Pseudomonadota bacterium
ACGCCGCTTGCGAGAGAGGGGGCTGACGTTGTCAATCGTGCCATGTCGGGCAGCCCTCTTGAGCGGCTTCCGATCAAACCGGAAGAGGCCGGCGTGTTTGCGGGAGGGCTGACGCCGGACGGGGATCTGGTCACGCTGCCGAACGGACTGTTTGGTCACGATGTCTTCTTTATTTCGCGGCTCACGCGAAAAGCGGGTTAAATTCCCGAAAGAAACGCCGGATCGCCTTAAATTCGCCGCCGCAGGTTCATACCTCGTTCAGCCGCAAGCCCCGATTATTTGGGGGTTCTTAAGTGCAAAGGAGCACCCCAATGACGACTGAAGCAGCAACCGTAAAGAAGCCGAACAAGATGATGGCCGGCGCATTCGCCGCCCTGACCCTTGCGCTCGCAGGTTGTGCCAGCGGCTATGGCGCCAATACCGTCAATTCGTCCAGCGTCGGCTATGCGTCGACTGTCCGTGAAGGTACCGTGACCTCCGTCCGCGAGGTTGTCATCCGCCCTGACAAATCGGTTATCGGCGTTGCGACTGGTGCAGTGCTTGGCGGTCTCGCCGGTTCCGAACTCGGTGGTGGCGACAAAGCCCAGACCGCAGGTGCCATCGGTGGTGCGGTTCTCGGTGGCATCGCGGGCAACGAAGTTGGGAAGGGGGTAAATACCCGCAAGGGCTTCGCCTACACTATCCGGTTCGACGATGGTGCCATCAAGGAAATCGTTCAGGGCAATGACATCTACATCCAGCCCGGCTCGCGTGTGAACGTCACGTTCCGTGCTGACCAGGTGGTCGTTTCCCCGGCAGCTTACTACTAAAGGCTGCCAGAAGGACACAGCGCCTTCACGTTCAACATCTACGCGCCGCCGTCAGCCTTGTGCTGGCGGCGGTTTGGTTTTAGGCGGTAAGGCATGCGTGACGTTCTCATTTCCCCCTCGATCCTGTCGGCTGACTTCGCCAGACTCGGCGAGGAAATTCGCGCGATCGATGCTGCCGGGGCAGATATGGTCCATGTAGACGTGATGGACGGGCATTTTGTTCCCAACCTGACCTTTGGGCCACCTGTCATCGAGAAGCTGCGGCCGCACTCGGACAAACCTTTCGACGTGCACCTGATGATGGCGCCCGTTGATCCCTATATTGATGCCTTCGCCAAGGCAGGGGCGGACATTCTCACCGTTCATCCGGAAGCAGGCCCGCACATCCACCGAACGCTGCAGGCCATCAGGGCGGCCGGCATGAAGCCCGGCATAGCGATCAATCCCGGGACGCATGCGGACATCGTCGACCCCATTATCGATGATATCGACATGATCCTTGTGATGTCGGTCAATCCGGGCTTTGGTGGTCAGAGCTTCATCGATAGCCAACTCCGGAAGATTGACGTCTTGCGCAAGAAGATTGACGCAACTGGACGCAAAATCATACTTGAGGTTGATGGCGGTCTGAATTCGAAGACCGCGCCACTCGCAATCGATGCAGGCGTATCCGCAATCGTGGCTGGATCGGCCATCTTCAAAGGTGGCCCCGAGGCGTACGCGGACAATATTGCCGCGCTGCGCGGTGAAATGGTCAGCTGAACTGAACAACCGGGTCGGACGATCGATGTCAGCCGAGTTTGCGAAATCAGGTCCACAGCCTCGCCGATCCCCCGAAGTGGATGCCGTGTTGTGGGCGCGGTTTACCGGCAAAGCCGGTGAAGAAGCGACGGCCAGCCCCATCCATAGGTTGAAGATTGCCGGGACGGCACCGGACGGATTTGGCCTCTATCCGCGCCCGGTTGCGCCACGCGATGAACTGCGCGGTGAAAGCCTGATGCGTGATGTGTGGCGCATCGGCATGGCCAAGGTTGCCATGACGGATGGTCGACCACCATGGTCTGAACAGCTACCGTCGAAGCATTTCGCAGATCGTATACACCGGTTTGACTGGCTCGGTGATCTCTTCACCCAAGGCGATGCCGGCGCGGATCGTGCCCGGTTCCTTATCGACGACTGGATTGAGAATTTCGGTCGGTTCAACGGGTTCGCCTGGCGTGCTGGATGCACGGCAGACCGCGTCTGGAACTGGATGCTCAGCGGCCCTGGAATCTTCGAGCATGGAAGCGAAGATGAGGTTCACCACCGGCTGGAAATTTTCGGTCGTCAGGTCCGCCACATAGACACGCTTCACGAGGATTGCACAGAACCAGCAGCCCGGTGGCGGATTGCTGTCGTTCTCGTTGCACACGCGATCAGCGTGCGCCGCGGCAAAGGGCTAGACGAGGCGATGGATCGCCTTGATGCCGAGTTCACAGCGCAAATTCTGCCTGACGGTGGGCATGTGACGCGCTCGCCTGCTCGCGGATTGCGCACCATGCTGGATCTTTGCGTGCTTCGCGACCTGATCGAAAGATCGGAGCGGACAGTGCCGAAATTCATGCTAACGTGGATTGAGCGGCTGGGCGGCATGATCGGATTTTTCCGGGCGGGGGATGGTGCAATGCCTCCATTCAATGACAGTCAGGAGGCGCTTCCAGAAATGGTGGATGCCGCGCTGTCATGCCTGTCATCTCCGCCGCGCCGGTTCACTGTCGCGCCCAAGTCGGGATTCCACAAACTCCATAAAGGCGACACCTGCCTCATCCTTGATGCGGGGAACGCACCTGAAGAGCCGTTCGGGGATGGCGCGCATGCTGGCGCCCTCGGTTTCGAACTCCACGACGGACCGTCCCGTATGGTGACGAGTTGCGGGTTCAGCCCGGAAGTGGACATTGACTGGCAAGCGGCCGTTAGGCGTACGGGCGCGCACTCGACACTCATCATCGCGAATGAGGATTCAGCGCCTTTTCAGCGCAATGATGAGACTGCTCTTGTCTTCCCGGTCGGTCCGGAAGGGATTTCGGCCAAGCGACTGGAGGAGGCCGACGAAATCTGGCTCGACGCCCAGCATGGCGGGTACAAGAAGCACTTCGGCTTGCTACACCGACGCCGTCTGTTCATGAGCGGCGATGGGCGCCGGCTGACGGGGGAGGACTCGCTGGCCAGGCCGGTTTCGCAGGGCGCTGCAGAGTCTGACGAACTGATTCCATTTGTCGTCCGGTTTCATCTGCACCCGACAGTTTCCGCATCTCTTGGCGACACATCCATCTGGCTTGAAACTGAAAGCGGGGCTGTCTGGCGGTTCAAAACCAGTCACGAAGCGGCACGGCTCGAGAAAACAATCTACCTCGCGCGAGGAATCGTGGAACACGGCACTCAGATTGTCCTCAGCGGTAAGGCCAGTCCGAATAGCGATGGGTCTGCGCCGCCGAATGCGGTGCGCTGGGCCTTCTTGAAGGACAAGCCGGCATGACCCCTCGCAATGAAGCTCGCCGTGCGATGGCAATCACTCTGGGCTTCGATACCCTGGCTGCCGCGCTATCGATGGCCATTGCGATATCAAGCCGCTGGATTGCGACGAATGGCGCACCGCCCGATGCCTGGAAGTCAGGCGCGGTGGCCACCGTTACTTTCGCAATGGTCGCGCTGACCGCATTCTATCTGATGCGGGTCCACAGGCAGGTCTGGCGGCATGCGGGCTGGCCTGATGCCGTGAAGATTGTGCAGGGCGTCTGCGTCGCGACGCTAATGTTCCTGCCCATCATGTTCCTCTGGAACAGGCTCATCGGTTTTCCAAGATCAGCGATCCTGATTGCGGATGTGCTTTGGCTGACTTTCCTGTTCCTCGGCCGCATGGTTGCACTCGCGCGGTCAACCAACCGGCCTTTTCAGATTTTCTTTGCCAATGCCCGGCCTGATGCGCCGATTGCGCTTCTGATTGCAAAGGCGACGGAAGCTCCGGCAATCCTGCGCAAGGTCAATGAGAATGATGACGGTGCCAAGGTCCGTATTCTGGGGCTGATCGAGCCGGACGCTGCCGAGTTTGGTCGCGCTATTCGAGGCGTTCCGGTGATGGGTGGCCTCGACGATCTAGGAAAGGTGTTGGACCTGCTGTCCGTGCGCTACGGGAAAACGCCGCTTGTCGCCGTTGCCGGTGTGGCGCGCGAGCGCGTGTACATGACCCGGATTCTCGAAGAGGCCGCCAATCAGAAAGCCGAGATCATGACGCTCGAAGCGGGCGGCGAGGGTGGTGGCATGTTGCCGGTACGCCCCTCCGACCTTCTGCGTCGCCGCGAACGTGTGCTCGACAGTCGTCCAGTTGGTGAGTTGATCGAGGGGTCAAACGTTTTTGTTACAGGCGGCGGAGGCACGATCGGCTCGGAGCTCGCCAGGCAATGTGCCCGGATGAACCCGGCCTCGCTCACGATCTTCGATGCGTCGGAATACAATCTGTATGAATCTGACCTTGCCTTGCGCAACGAGTTTCCGAACATCAACATCCACACCGAGCTGGGTGATGTTCGGGATCAGACGCGTACTTCCCGCCTCATGAATGTGATCCAGCCTGACATCGTGATCCACGCCGCTGCGTTGAAACATGTCCCGCTCATGGAACGAAATGTCTGTGAAGCGATCCTGACAAATGTCGGCGGTGCACTCAGAACCGCACGAGCGGCCGTCGAGAATGATGTTGGCAAGCTGGTATTTGTCTCGACCGATAAGGCAGTGAATCCCGACAATGTCATGGGGGCGACCAAGAGGCTGGCCGAGATCGCGATGACGCGGCAGGCGGAGTCCTCCAATCTCGCCGTTTCCATGGTTCGTTTCGGCAATGTGCTCGGCTCATCCGGCTCAGTCGTGCCGCTATTCGAGCGGCAGATCGCGAATGGTGGTCCGGTAACGCTCACTCATCCTGACGTTACGCGGTACTTCATGACGGTTGAGGAGGCGTCAGCGCTGGTGCTCCAGTCTGCCACTCATAATGGCCACCCTGGCAGTGCGTCCCTCTACGTGCTGGACATGGGGGAGCCGGTGAAGATCAAGGCGCTCGCAGAAGCCATGATCCGCCTGAAGGGGTTTGTGCCCGGGCGCGATATCGAAATTCGCACTACCGGTCTTCGACCAGGCGAAAAGATGCACGAAATGCTGACCTACAATCACGAAGAGGTCCATGCGATCGGCATCGAGGGCATCTACAAGGTCGGGTCACGGCAGGTCGTGGCAAATGACTTTGACGAACAACTCGACCAGCTTCTGATTTGCGCGCAGGAACGCCGTCGTAACGAAGCCATTGAAATCCTTTCGCACCTTGTGCCCGAATACAAACCCAAGCGCCTGCCTGCCTGACGCCATCTGCCAAGTTGACCTCTCGGGGACTCGTGTTACGGCAAGCGCGAATTCATCAGCCTTCTCATTGCAGAGTATCCAGAGCCCATGTCCGAGCGTTTCAAGATCCGCCGCGCCCTCCTGTCAGTTTCAGATAAGTCCGGTCTGATCGAATTTGCGCAGCGGCTCGCATCGCACGGCGTCGAGCTGGTTTCCACGGGCGGAACGGCCCGTGCCATCAAGGAAGCGGGTCTGGATGTGAAGGATGTTGCAGATCTGACCGGCTATCCCGAGATGATGGACGGCCGCGTCAAAACCCTTCATCCAGCCGTGCATGGCGGACTGTTGTTCCTGCGGGACAAGGAAAGCCACACGGCTGATGCAGACCGCCACGGCATCCAGCCAATCGACCTCGTATACATCAATCTGTATCCGTTTGAGGCCACGGTGGTTTCCGGTGCC
>JAYZBJ010000132.1:0-5101 GCA_036338795.1 Pseudomonadota bacterium
ACGACGGGCAGCGTCTTCAATCTGGGCATAGTCTGTCTGGTCACTGCTCTCGCCGTCTGGCCTGTTCACGATGATTGAGCGGAAGCCTTTTGAGGCGGCGAGCCCCACATCCTGCGGGGTGATTTGAGGGCTGACGGACAGATCCGGGGCGATGGTCCTGATTTCCATGTGAGGGGCTTCCTTGGTGTCTGTTGTCTTGTGATCAGAGCGCGTTGATCGGCAGCTTCATGTACCGCTGACCGTTGGCTTCAGGTTCTGGCATGTTGCCCGCGCGCATATTGATCTGGACCGATGGCAGGATGAGCTTCGGCATCGCCAGCTTGGCGTCGCGCTCTGTCCGCATCTTGATGAAGGCTTCGCGAGAAGTGCCTTCTTTGACGTGGATATTGTTCGCCTTCTCCTCGGCGATGGTGGTTTCCCAGACGAATTCGTCGCGTCCGGGTGCCTTGTAGTCATGACAAAGGAAGACGCGGGTTTGGCCGGGCAGCGCGAACAGCTTCTGGATCGAGTCGAAGAGCGTGCCTGCGTCCCCTCCCGGGAAGTCACAGCGGGCTGTGCCGAAGTCCGGCATGAAGATCGTGTCGCCGACGAACAGGGCGTCGCCGATGAGGTGGCTCATGCAGGCCGGCGTGTGGCCGGGCGTATGAATGGCCGTGGCTTCGAGCGTGCCGATCCTGAAGGTCTCGCCATCGGTGAACAGGTGATCAAACTGGCTGCCATCGGTGTGGAAGGCCTGACCTTCATTGAAGATTTTGCCGAACACCTTCTGAACCGTAGAGATGTGTTCGCCGATGCCGGTGCGTCCTCCCAGCTGCGACTTGACGTAAGGCGCAGCGGTCAGGTGGTCGGCATGGACATGCGTATCGATGATCCAGTCGACGGTGAGGTTTCTTGATTTCACGAACGCTATCAGTTCGTCGGCAGACTGGGTGTTCGTGCGGCCTGATGCCTGGTCGAAGTCGAGCAGCGAGTCGACGATGGCGGCCTTGTCGGTCGTCGGGTCCCAGACGACGTAGCTGATCGTGTTCGTCGCGTCGTCGAAGAACCCCTGAACGGCTGGTTGGTTCATGGGTCTGTTCCTTCTCTTGTCAGGCTATGATCCGGGCGAAATGACCGGACCCGTCAGTCAGGTTGCGTTTGATGAAAGCGTTGCGCGCGACACGGCCGAGTGGCTTCGCGTCGGGCATGATCTTGTCGAGCATCACCATGCAGAGGGCATCAATCATCGGAGCGGCGCGCGTCTCATCGGACAGGCGATAGAAGACCGACTTTGCCTCGCGGCGTGTCTCAACGATGCCTTCCTCGCGCAGCTTTGAAAGCTCTCGGGAGAGGCGGGGCTGGCGAATGTCGAGTGTTTCCTCGATCTCCGAGACCGACATTTCACCGTCGCGAAGCTGGCAGCAGATCATCAGGCGGGCCGGGTGGGCCAGGGCCTTGAGGAGCGCTGTCGCCTCATCTGCGAGTGGCAGCATATCCTTGGAAGTCGGGGTCATTTCGAACCCCCGACTGTCGTGTAGTACCAGATGCCGCCATCGCCATTTGCGCGCGCATCAGCTTCGTTGATGTCGACTGGGGCGGGCATCATCGGGTCGCTTCCCGGTGTCCAGCCTTCAGGTGTCGCAACGCCGTCCTTGTCAGAGGTCTGAAGCGCGGCAAGCACCCGCAGGATTTCCTCGATCGAGCGGCCAACCGCCAGCGGATAGTGGATCATCGCGCGGATGACGCCGTCCGGGTCGATGAAGAAGACGGAACGAACCGAGGCGGTCGATTCCGATGCGTCGTGGATCATGCCATAGGCGCGGGCGATCGCCATGGAGATATCTTCGATGATCGGAAAGGAAATCCGAACATCAAAGCGCGCTTCGATGTCTTTGACCCAGGCAAGGTGAGCGTAAAGGCTGTCGACCGACAGGCCGAGCAGGTCGCAACCCAGTGCTTCGAAGCGTGATATCTGTTTCTGGAAAGTGATGAATTCCGACGTGCAGACCGGCGTGAAGTCGGCTGGGTGAGAAAAGAACATAAGCCAGCGGCCGCGATAGTCAGACAGGCGCAGCTGGCCCTGCGTCGTGCGGGCTTCGAAATCCGGTGCAGGCGCGCCGATCCGGGCGCTCGGCAGGCGCGCGATCTCGGCGGTGTGCTGGTCGGTCAGGTCAGTCATGCGTGTTCCTCAGTTGCCTTTTATAAGTATACGGTTTACATAATTGTCAAGTGAATGAGTTTTACACTTGCCGATAACGGATACTGAAATGGAAAACTTTACGCCCATAAGCGCAAGCATTGGGGGTGCGCTGATCGGTCTTTCCGCAGTCCTGCTCATGGCGCTGCAGGGGCGGATCGCCGGGATTAGCGGCATTTTCTCTGGCGCGGCTTTCGCTGAACCGGGAGACCGGCTCTGGCGGATATTCTTCGTGGGCGGGCTCGTGAGTGCGCCGCTCGTCTACACGCTGCTGTCTGGTGCGGCGGTGCCGTTCGAGATGGAAGCGGGATGGCCGCTCATCATCGCGGGCGGTCTCCTTGTCGGCTTTGGCACGCGCCTCGGCTCAGGCTGTACGTCCGGTCATGGCGTCTGCGGTATGTCGAGGCTCTCTCCCCGTTCAATCGTTGCGGTTGGGGTGTTCATGCTCTTCGGCTTGGCCACCGCATCCCTGCTTCGCCCTGCGATTGGAGGCGGAGCTCATGTCAAGGAACTTCTCCGCGCTTGCCGTCGGCCTGATTTTCGGTCTCGGCCTCGTAGTTTCCCAGATGGTCAACCCGGCCAAGGTCATCGCTTTCCTTGATATTCCAGGCGGCTGGGACCCCTCGCTTGCCTTTGTCATGGGCGCAGCGCTCATCGTCACGGCAATTGGCTACCGCCTCGTCTGGGCGGGAAAGAAACCCGTCTTCGAAGACCGTTTCCAGGTCCCCGGCAATCGCACAATTGACGGAAAACTGGCCGTCGGCGCTATCCTGTTCGGGATTGGCTGGGGCCTCGTCGGCCTTTGCCCCGGCCCGGCGATCTCAGCCGTTACGGTCGGCGGTATCGAGGCCCTCGGTTTCCTCGGCGCCATGGTCGCCGGCATGGTCCTGTTCGAAGTCTTCAAACGCTGAGCTGGCCGCGGCGTCAAAGACGCATTCAATCACGGAGACGAAAGCAGGTTGCCCAATCTGCTCTACTGAAAATTGACGAGCGCTCTTGCCTTGGCTCGATTGGTGGGGATAACGCTATCGCCATGGAAAACTCGGAAGAGTTCGAAACCCGGTTCACCGAGGTATTTCAGCCGATCTTCGCCTGGGGAGTCGCTGCCCTTGAGCTGATCCTCGTAATTTATACGTTGTACATGGAGTTTGTAACGGGCTCAGGCCCGTCTTTGTTGGCAACGATCTTACCCCTGAGCATAGCGATTGCGGTTGTCTGGGCCGTCCTGGCGGTGCTCATCACCCTCGCTTTCATAGCGATAAAGAAGCGCACAAATCGCACGACGAACTGATTGGTGTTGCGAGGACCCCTGACCGCAGTCTCTGCCCTCGGACGTTTGTTTCATACCGTCGGCGCGATTGAGGTTAGTTCGGGTGGTAATCGGTATTCAGTGGTTCATTCCCATCGAAATCAACCTCGACATCGGCCCCGTTCGGATCTTTGAAAAAGACCTGCCACTGCACCCAGGGCTCGGGCGTTCGTACGATGCGATACTGCAGACCAGCGGCTTTGAGCTTGCCCAACAGTTCATTGATGCCTTCACCACGAAACGCCATATGGTCGAGCACCCCTTTGCGCGGGTTCGGCATTTCCTGAACCTCTACCACGTGCAGGACGGCCGCTTCGTTCGCATAGAGCCAGAGTCCCGGAAACTTGAAGTTGGGGCGGGGGCCGCGAGAAAGCCCAAGCAGCTCGGTGTAGAATTTCTCGGTCGACGGAAGATTGTCAGTCACGATCGTGAAATGATCTGGGCGCAATATGGTGGTCACTTGGCTTTTCCCTGTCATGAACGTGCGTCACGTGTATTCGACGCTCTGCGCGGTTGATAACCTGAGCCTGGAACGGCGTTCACGACTGCTAATATGCTCAAGGCCAGCGTCAAGAATATCCCGACAAGGATGGCCAGCCAGGCTTCGCCATGGTTCACCGGGCGCAAACCAGCTGCAAAACAAAGGGCTTCAGCTTCGCAGGTGAAGTATTTTCGATTGCAGGGTGAGGAATATGCATCGAATTCAGCGTATCAGGAATGTACAAGGTGCGCGTGCTATCGGTAACCTTCAAACGTCGAAGATGATAAATTGACCAAAACCAAGGTGTTAGATCGCCGTTTTTCTGTCGCGCCCATGATGGACTGGACAGACCGGCATTGCCGGATGTTCCACCGTGCGCTATCAAAGCGGGCCCTGTTATGGAGTGAGATGGTCACTGCTGACGCTGTGATCCACGGTGATCGCGAGCGGCTGATCGGTTTCAGCCCGGACGAGCATCCGGTTGTCCTGCAACTTGGTGGATCGGACCCGGCAAAGCTTGCGGAAGCCTCACGGATCGCCGAGGAATTCGGCTATGACGAGGTGAACATCAATTGCGGTTGCCCGTCTGACCGTGTGCAGTCAGGCCGTTTCGGGGCCTGTCTCATGCAGGAACCCGCGACGGTTGCTGCCTGTGTCGCTGCAATGAAGGCGGCGGTCTCCATTCCGGTGACGGTGAAATGCCGGGTCGCGGTCGATGATGATCCGCCGCGCGAAACGCTGTTCGGATTTGTCGATCAGGTCGCCGATGCCGGCTGCGAAGTTTTCACCGTACACGCGCGCAAGGCATGGCTCTCCGGTCTCAGCCCCAAGGAAAACCGGGATATCCCGCCACTCGATTATGAGCTGGTGGCCGATTTGAAGTCAGAGCGTCCGGATCTCGACATCATTCTGAATGGCGGGATCAAAACGCTGGGCGAGAGTGCTGACCACCTCAAACGTTTTGACGGTGTCATGCTCGGCCGCGCAGCTTACCAGACGCCTCACATCATGACCGGGGTCGATCACCTGCTGGAAACGGGCAGGGGCGACGACACATTCGACATGGCGGCCTGCCTCGATGCGCTCTCGGCGTATCGCCCCTACATGGCCGCGCAGCTGGATCGCGGCACAAAAC
>JAYZBJ010000133.1:0-6747 GCA_036338795.1 Pseudomonadota bacterium
AATCTTCTGCGACCGTCTCGATCTGTGTGCTCGCGCGCAGGCTTGGTAACTACGGTGAAGCCATTATAGGCAAGCCAGTCTACCAGAGGGCGGATTGGGCTGTATTCGTCGCTTTCGACCACGGTGGTGTAGTAGTAGGCACGAAGCAGGCGTCCTCGGTTGCGGAATTCCGAGAGTAACTTCCTGAAATCTATTTCGAGGCCGAGCGCTTTAGCGGTTGAATAGAGACCCGCACCATCAATGAACAGCGCAAGTCGCTCTTCCTTGTAGAAAACCATCCAGATATCCGCGCGATTTGAAGGGCAATTCCCGTAGCTGTTCGAGCCTATTCGCCAACTGCGATTCAAACAAGAAGCCGGGTTGTATTGGATTGGTGCAGCGCATATAAAAATCGGCTACAGGAGATTTCCCATGGCACGCGTTACTGTTGAAGACTGCATTGAGCAGGTCCCCAACCGTTTTGATCTTATCCTTCTTGCTGCCCAGCGCGCTCGCATGATCCGCGAGGGTTCACCCCTGACGGTGGATCGGGATAATGACAAGGATCCTGTGATTGCACTTCGCGAGATCGCTGACCGTTCTGTGTCGCTTGATGTTGTCCGTGAAGGTCTGATTGCAAACCTTCAGGAAGTTCGTCCAGGCGAGGAAGAAGAGCGTGAAGCTGACCGCGCGGCGCTCGAAGCGGCTCCGGCTGCAAGCGAAGAAGACGTGATGCGTGCTTATCAGGCTGAGCTTGAATCGGGACGCGACGACAGGTTCTAGGCAAGTCATGGCAAGCGCGACCGTTTCCACTTCTGACCGGTCGCCCGCAGACATTGAGCGGCGCGAGAATTCCGCGCGCCTGCCAGTGCCCACATCTGACGACCTCGTTAACGCGGTCACAGCCTGTCATCCAAACGTAGACACTGTGCGCCTGGCGGATGCGTATGCCTTCGCCAAGGAGAAACATGGTGAGCAGCTTCGAAAGTCGGGCGACCCTTATTATACCCATCCTGTACAAGTCGCGATGCTGCTCGCAGAAACGCGGCTTGATGAAAACACAATCATGGCCGGTCTGCTCCATGACACGGTCGAAGATTGTGATGTTTCCCTAAAAGAGATCGAAACGAGGTTCGGCGGTGATATCGCCGAACTGGTCGATGGCGTCACCAAGTTGGGAAAGCTGGACTACAAGTCGGAGAAATCCAAGCAGGCTGAGAACTTTCAGAAGTTTATCCTCGCGACCGTTCAGGACGTTCGCGTTCTTCTCGTGAAGCTGGCGGACCGGCTTCACAACATGCGGACACTTCACTTTATTCCGAAAGAAGAGTCGCGGCTTCGGATCGCCCGTGAAACGATGGAAATCTACGCGCCTCTTGCGCGGCGCGTCGGTCTATACGCTGTAGCATCAGAACTTGAAGACTACGCTTTCTATCACGTCAATCGGGCTGCCCGGGCCAGTATTGTCAAAAAGCTGGAGGAGCTGACTTCCGAGAATGCGGATGACCTCGAACGCATTCGCTTTGCGATCAAGCAGGTTGTGGTCGAGCAGGGGATAGAGGCCCGCGTTAAGGGGCGACGCAAACAGCCCTACTCGATCTGGAGAAAGCTCGAAAAGAAATCTATCTCGTTCCGGGATGTCGCGGACATCTTTGCTTTCCGAATCATCGTGGAAACGGTTCAGGAATGTTACCAGCTACTGGGCGCATTCCACACTGTCTGGGCCTGTCTGCCTGACCGCTTTCGAGATTTTATCTCTGTTCCAAAGCCCAATGGTTACGCTTCAATCCATACAACTGTCAGGGCGTCGGGAAACCGGCTGGTCGAATTACAAATTCGTACCGAGGCAATGGACGAGACTGCCGAAAAAGGTGTCGCGGCTCACTGGACCTATAAGAACAGCGAATACGGTTTCGACCTAGAATCTTCGAAGGCTGCCGGCCTTGATCCGGGTGCCAACCTGCGCGCGTTCGGTGAATTGCTCGCAGACGGCGCTGAACCGGACGAATTTCTCGAGCATGCGAAACTCGAGATGTACCGGGAACACGTCTTCGCGTTTTCGCCGAAAGGTCGCCTGATCATTCTGCCTGGTGGTGCAATGCCATTGGACTTTGCCTACGCGGTTCATACTGCCGTTGGCGACACTTGCGATGGCGTCAAGATTAACGGCGTGGTTCGCACTTTGCGGACGCCTCTGAAAAACGGTGACGTCGTCGAAATTCTGAGACGCGAGGAAGCGCGGCCAGTTGTCGGCTGGGAAGCGCTGACGATCACGGGGCGAGCGCGTTCGGCAATTCGCCGTTTGATTCGTGATCGTGAACAAGCTGAGTTCATCAAGCTCGGGCGAACCCTTATCGACCGGGATTTGCGGCGGGCAGGGCTCGACCCTTTTGAGGTCGACTTGCCTCGCGTGGCGCGCCGGGCGAATTTTGAGGGTTCTGAAGCGCTTGCGGAAGCAATCGGACGCGGTCGTTATGACACGGCTGAGTTTATCCGGACAGTATTCCCCGGCTATGAGCCGGTTCAGTCCATCCCGACGGACCGAACAGTCCTGAATGATAATCAGGCTAGCCGCATGATTGCGGGTGAGGACCTGACACCGGGCGTCACCCTCCATCTTGGAGAATGTTGTCACCCAATTCCTGGCGATCGCATCATTGGGCTGAGGGAACCTGAAAAGGGTCTCGTCATTCACACTATCTACTGCAAACGCGTCGCTGAATATGAAGACCGCCCAGATCTTTGGGTGGATCTGCGATGGAATGAGCTGTCTAGCCAGGGCGTCGTTGCTGTCGGCCGAATCGTTGTTCGCGCAATCAATAAACGAGGTGTGATGGCCAGCCAGTGTTCTGCGATCGCACAAGCTGGTGGCAACATTACCCGCGTTGAAACGGGTGAGCGGAACACGGATTTTCTTCAGTTGGTCTTCGATATTGAGGTTGAGGACCTTCGGCACTTGGAGCAGATAAAGGCCGCATTGCGAGCGCTTGCCGTCGTGGAGAGTGTCGAGCGGATTGAGGAGGATGCCAGTTGACCAGTGAAGATGTGCTTGAGGTGTTTCGCGAAGCAGGCGCTCTTCTTGAAGGTCACTTCATCCTGTCATCGGGACGTCGCAGTCCGGTTTTCCTTCAGAAAGCGCTGGTGTTTTCGCAGCCCGAGCTGGCCGCTCGGCTGTGCGCCGCACTTGCAGATAAGGTGCGGCATGCCTTCGGTGACATAGATGTCGTCGCCGGTCCGGCAGTCGGTGGGATCATTCCAGGTTATGAGTTGGCTAGGCAGCTTGGTTGCCGGTCGATTTTTGCCGAACGTGTAGATGGCGAACTTACCTTTCGCCGCGGGTTCTCCATAGCCGAGGGCGAGCGCGTGTTGATTGCCGAAGATATCGTCACCACCGGCCTATCGTTTCGCGAAACCGTTGTAGCGCTCGAGAAACTGCCCGGCACTGTCGTCGGTGGATGTTGCGTAATCGACCGTTCGAACGGAAAAGCGGATGTTGGTTGCGAGCTGGTATCGCTCGCCCAAGTCGATTTCCCCGATTACGATCCCGAAGATTTGCCACCGTCGCTCGCTGGTCTTCCCGCAGTCAAACCTGGCAGCCGCGGCCTCGCCTGAGAGACTAAACAGGTTCGTTTATGATCATCGGAATGGGCAATGATTTATGCAACATCGAACGCATTGAGCGTTCGATAGAGCGTTTTGGTGATCGCTTTAAAAACCGTTGTTTTACCGAGACCGAGATCGCACTAGCTGAGCGTCGACGCCGGAGTGCCGAAACGTATGCTAAGCGGTTCGCCGCGAAAGAAGCCTGCGCAAAGGCGCTTGGCACAGGTGTGCCGCGGCGAGGCGTTCACTGGAAGCATATGGGCGTTGTAAATTTGCCGACCGGCAAACCAACGATGGCCCTCACCGGTGGCGCAGCAACGCGCTTGGCCACCATGATGCCGGAAGGACACGAAGCCCTCATTCATCTGACGATTACAGACGATCACCCTTGGGCTTCCGCGGTGGTGATTATCGAAGCCGTTCCAGCGAAGTCTGTCTGATGAAGAAGGGACGTCCGAAACGCACACGTCTTCGCGCAGCTGGAAAATCAGTGCGTAAGCGGCGTCCAGAGCTGGACGGTGCGCAGCAGTCAGAACTTGAAAAGAGATTAGGATACAGCTTCGCGAACGTTGGCTGGCTAAATCGGGCTCTGACTCATCCCAGCCTGATCGACAATTTCGATGGTGATGCCCAGTTTTCCAACCAACGACTCGAGTTTCTCGGCGACCGGGTGCTTGGGCTGGTCATGGCGGAAATGCTGATTGCAAAATTTCCAGCAGAGCGGGAAGGATATCTGACAAAGATCTTCCACCAGCTCGTGAGTGGAGAGGCCTGCGCTCAAGTTGGAGAAGAAATCGGCGTTGGGCCTTTCTTGTTTGTCGACCCGTCGATGGAAAACAACAAAAAGGGAAGCTACGACAAGAGTGTAGCAGACGCTGTTGAGGCGATTATTGCCGCTGTTTACCGTGACGGTGGGCTGGATGCCGCCCGTGACTTTATAGGTCGGCACTGGATCATGGATCTTGTCGAGCGGGAGGTGTCGCAGCAGAACCCGAAAACGAGACTCAGCGACTGGTGTGGCGCGAACCGTGCCCCTTACGCAGTTTATGATATTGTCGAGCGCAGCGGCCCAGATCATGAGCCTGTCTTCACCGTCAGAGTACGGGTGGACGGAATAGGTGAAGCCATCGAACAGGGGCGATCACGGCAAGAGGCGGAGATGGCCGCAGCCGATAGACTGTTAAGGGACCTTCAGCGCAATGAGTGAAGTCGATATCGAAATCAGTCGAGCAGGATTTGCGGCCATCATTGGTGCGCCGAATGCTGGCAAATCGACGCTCACAAATGCAGTCGTCGGAACCAAGGTTGCGATTGTAACCCACAAGGTTCAGACGACCCGGTTTCCGGTTCGGGGTATTGCCCACCATGATGGTGCACAAATCGTAATCGTGGACACTCCCGGGATCTTTGGGGCGAAGAAGCGTCTAGACCGAGCGATGGTTCGCGCTGCCTGGTCTGGTGCTGAAGACGCGGACGCCGTTGTGCATCTGGTCGACGCTGCGGCCTGGATTGCCGTTGAAACAGGAAAGCCAACGGCGGCGCAGAAGAAGTCCGTCGAAGACGATAGATCCGTCATGACTTCTCTAAAGGAGTCCGACCGTCAGGTTCTTCTGGCGCTCAACAAAATTGACCTTTTTTCGCACGACCAGATTTTGCCGCTGATGGCACGGTTTGACCAGTCTGGCGTGTACTCCGAGATTTTCATGATCTCGGCTGAAAATGGCGATGGAGTAGAGCGGTTGCTATCCGCTCTGGCATCCTCGATGCCATTCGGCGGTGCGCTTTATCCGCCAGAACAGTCAGCCGACATTCCGATGCAGCTTCTCGCCGCAGAGATCACGCGCGAAAAACTGATGCTTCGCCTGCACGAAGAGCTCCCTTACCATTTGACGGTTGAGCCGGAAGGATGGGAAAACTTCCAGAACGGCGACGTGAAGATCCAGCAGGCTGTTATCGTGGGGCGTGAGTCGCACAAATCGATGGTGCTCGGGAAAAACGGTCAGACGATCAAGTCGGTCAGCAAGGCGGCACGTTCGGAGCTGAGCCAGCTGTTGGATCGGCGAGTGCATTTGTTCCTGTTCGTCAAAGTCGATGAGAAATGGCAACAGCGTCGGGAGTCCTACGCTACGCTTGGCCTGGAGTTTGACGTGTAATGCACTGGCGCGATGAGGGACTCATCCTCGGCGGGCGCAAATTTGGTGAAAGTGGCCTCATCCTCGATGTTTTGACCCGGACGCGGGGGAGGCGATCGGGCCTGGTTTACGGCGGGGCGTCAAAGAAGAAGCGTGGACAGTTTGAACCTGGCAACACGGTAGAACTTTCCTGGACGGGGCGGCTGGAAGAACAACTTGGCCGGTTCGATGTCGCTGAGGCGACGAGGCAACGGTCGTCCCGGCTGCTCGATACGCCCGACGCACTTTCTGCCCTCGCATCGATTTGTTCCATCTTGCGTGGCGTCCTGAACGAGGGCGACGAGGGCGGGTCGGCCGCTTATGAGCCGTCTGTGTTCCTGCTGGATGCTTTGGAAGATACTGACCTTTGGCCCGCGCTGTATGTTCGATGGGAGATGGGGCTGCTATCAGCCTTGGGTTTCGGCCTTGATCTGGAGATGTGCGCGGTTTCTGGAGCCAATGACGGTTTGACCCATGTGTCGCCAAGGACCGGAAGGGCCGTACGAGGCTCTGAGGCGGCGGAGTATCTTGAACGGCTTTTTAAGCTGCCCCGGTTCTTGATCGAGCCATCGGCCGGGGCGACAATTGATGATATTGTCGCGGGCCTCGAACTCACGGGATTCTTCATCGAGCGGCGTTTGTTTCACGCCGTAAATCGGGACCTGCCTGAACCGCGCCGCCGCTTGGTCAGTCGACTGCAGAAGCGGCGCTAGCGACAGATCGAGCTGTTGCCCATGTCGAAGTGGAAGTGATCAGCGTGCGCGGCATTGTAATCAGGACCGAGAACGACCGAAAATACGCCGCACGCGCCCGTGCGCACCTCTTCGAGAAATGCCCCAAGCTCGCTATCCTCTCGCCAGTGCTTACGAACGTCTATTTCACGCCCATCGCTCAGCCGGAAGCCACGGATATCGATCGCATTTGCGCGGCCGTGTTCGCTCAGGCGTGATGTGCCCGCTATGTTGCGACAGGAAAATGTGCCGTAAGTAAGCAC
>JAYZBJ010000134.1:0-11575 GCA_036338795.1 Pseudomonadota bacterium
AGCGTTTGCGGCACCAGCCATGAGCATGGCTGCGGCGGCGGAAAGTGTAAGTCTGGAAACGAGCATTCTGTCGCTCCGCGTTGCTGTAAAACTGTCTACAGAAAACGGTGGACACGGAGGTTCGTTCCGTGAGCGACTCAAAAAACTAATCGATGGTTAATGATTGGCCGATCAGCCGGTGCGAATCAGGATGAACACAAACGCTGAGTAGAGCCCGGAAAGTACGATGAATTTAGCGGTTGCCGCGATCATGAAGGGGCGTAGGTCATGCCAACTCGTCTCGCGCGCGATCCCGGCAACTTCAGCAGCGATTTCACGGGTCATGTCATCCATTTTGTGACCGCTAAGCGCCATGACAATGCGCGTCGTCCGGCCAGTTTCCATCCCCTGTGCCTCTGCGAGAACCTGGTCGAACACGTGCGCCGCCACAACTTCGCTGACCGTCTTGCGGGGGCGCCATCCATATTCATGCAGCTTTGCGGCGACGAACCGGGCGGTGGGAAAGATGGTGACCGCGTCCCGGATGAGGAACGCGATGATGAGGACGATCACCGATACGGAAAACCCAACATGCGGATAAAGGCCCAGCCTGTAGCCGAGCCATGCAGCCATCAGAAGCAGGGCCTTCACAAAAACTGTTCCGACAAAGGCCGCAATACTGTCCTTCAGGTATTCTTCTGCGTGCCCGCGAATGCGTTCACGGGCATCCAGAGCCGCCTGATGGATGATCGATTTCTTTTTGCGATTAATGGCACCGGAAATGACCTTCCTGCCAACCGTCACCCCTGTTGTCAGGGCTGATACTAGAAGGAAGGCGGCTCTCAGCACGACACGCCCTCCAGGAAGGAAGGCGCGCCTTGTCTGAATGAAGCTGTCAGGGTCACAGGCATAGGCCTGTTAGATCAATTCATCGACGAGCTTTTGCAAGCCTTTCGCTGTCTGATCAGGATGGCTGACCACAAGGTATCCGGCCGCAAGCGCCATGGTTGCCGCAGCCATCGGGCGACGCTCCACGAGGGACGCAACCGTGTCGAATGGCAGGTCGGCTAGGAAATCCGCCGTAGCGTTTTCGAAGTCTTCCAATTCCTCATGCGTCGGTTCGCCAGGGCGGAGGAAGATGACGACACAGATAAGTGCAATTGCCATCAACGTGCTGGCAACGGCGACAGTCGCCCAGAGCAGGCCGATAACCGGCTCAAGCGCGACGACCGCTGCAACGGTGAATACGGTGATGCCGGCGAAACCAAAGAAGGTCGCGCCGGCGCCAGCGATTAATCTGAGTTTGGTGGTGTCCATAAGACCCGCCTATTTACGGCGCAGGGCAGCCAGGAGGATACCCGTACCGAATGCGATACCAACTGCGGCCATCGGATTGTCGCGGACTTTCGTCTCCACATAATCTTTTGCCGTCTTGGCCTTGTCCCCAGCCTTCGAGGCATATTCGCGTCCACGCTCGACATTCTTGTCAAACTCGGCGGACGAGCGGCCTTTCACGTAAGTGGAAGAGTGTCCGGCAAGCGATTGAAGGTCTTCGCGCAGTTTCGCGATATCGTCCTTGATCGAGTCCAGGTCCTTGGACGCGGCCTTTGCTGCTTCGGCGGTAAGGTCTGTCGAACCGTTGGTGCGTGCTGCTGTTCTAGTAGCCATTGATCTTGCTCCTGTATGATTATGGAACGTTCACTTGATCAACGGCGGGCCGTGGCTAGCGTTCCATAATCACCGCGTTGCGCCAGCATTTTTAATGCAGGCAACCCCGGGACGTGACCGTCAACCAGCCTTTTGGGTATCGGCGGCAGCTTTGCAGCCTTTGAAGCGCAAGCAGGATTTCCGCGAATATTGACCCTAATTAATGCACGGCGCGGCTTTCCTCGTTATAGTTGTGTGGCGCGAAAGGATTTACACGTGCAATCTGCGATTGCCTCTTCGTCAGCCCCGCAACCGCTTCTGAAGCAACTGCGGCGCATTGGGCTTGTCCTCACGGGCGACCAGAAGCTGGCCGATGGCATTCTGATGGGAGCGATGACAAGGACGGCTTCTCTGCCGAAGGGGCAGCGGCCTGTGAATGATGCCGGCGTGACAAAGATCGGTTTCGATGCCTACGACGCGGCCTGCATGGGCCGGGGCGCCATTGCGATCCTGACGCGACTGATAACGCATGATGGATCATTGTCCGGCAGGGTCAGCCAGCTCTCCTATCTGGAGCGTATTGCTGTTTCGCTTTTGCTGATCGAGGATATGACCGCTATCGATGGGGCGTCACTTTCGGGCCGGCCAGCGCTCATGCTGGAAGAGGCCCTGGCGTCCGCGCTTCCCAAGCTCGACATGGATGAACTGCTCGTATCCTGAGATACAAAAAAGCCCGCAGGCGGACCTGCGGGCTCTTCCGGCACTGAGTGCCTTTGGAGATCAGGCGGCAGCAGCTGCCTGAGAAGGATGGAAGAACAGCGCCTGGCCGAGTGCGGCCTTCACGGTATTCTCCTGGAATGGTTTCGGGATGAGATAGGTCGGCTCTGGGCGCTCACCGGTGAGGAGGCGCTCAGGGAATGCCGTGATGAAGATGATCGGCACATTGATCTCTTTGAGAATGTCGTGTGCTGCATCGATGCCCGATGAATTGTCTGCGAGCTGGATATCGCAAAGGATCAGTCCCGGCGGGTTCGCCTTCGCCATGGCGACCGCTTCGGAATGCGTTGTCGCATTGCCCGTAACTTCGTGGCCAAGCTCTTCGACGAGGCTTTCAAGGTCCGCTGCAATGATTGGCTCGTCTTCGATGACTAGGACTTTCGTCTTGAGAGTCGACTCGATGTCCTGATGCGCCTTGGCAATCAGCGACTCGACTTCATCAGGGGTCGTGTCGAGGATGACAGCCGCTTCTGCGACCTGAAAACCTTCAAGCGCCGTCAGCAGGAAGGCTTGACGCTCAATCGGCGCCAGCGCCTGGAGGCGCGTATCCGGGCTGAGTGAGCCGTCGTCGGGACGTTCAAGGCGCGCGCCGGTTGTGCCCCAGATGGCGTGGAAGAAACGATACAGTGCCTGGCGCGGTGGAAGCTCCTCGCTGACCTGGCTTGGATCTTCAGCAAGCGCCGTCAACGACGCGCGAATATAGGAGTCTCCGCTTTCCTGACTGCCTGTCAAAGCGCGCGCATAGCGGCGCAGATAGGGAAGATGCGGACCAAAATTTTCGACAAGACTCATCAGAACCCTCGTGTTTGTCACTACACCCATAACTTGTGCGCGGGCGATTGGTTGCAAGGAACTGCAGAAAAAATTTCTTTCAGCGGAACTTTGCGATCTCTCACGACTTTAAGTAGGGGTCAGATGACGAATAAGGGATCCATGAGTTATCGAGCACAGAATATGAGTAGCAAGCAAACCAAGCCGGATGCAGAGGCAGACCGGTCACGACGCGTGCGTCAAAAACGGATCGGCGACCAGCTTCGCCGACTCTATGACGACGTGACCAGCGAGCCAGTCCCGGACGAGTTTTTAAGCTTGCTCGAACAGGCTGATAAGTTCTCCAAGGAAAAGTAGGAACTGCATTGACCAAGCCGACTCTCGACGATCAGGCGTTCAAGGCAGAACTCGCTGATCTCATTCCTCACCTCCGGGCGTTCGCCCGTAGTTTGTGCGGCAACGCGACCGCGGCCGACGACCTCGCCCAGGAGGCGATGCTGAAGGCGTGGAAGGCTCGCGAAAGCTATCAGGCGGGAACGAACCTCAAGGCATGGGCATTCACCATCCTGCGCAACCTTTTCTATTCAGAGAAGCGCCGCAGCTGGCGCCGCCAGCAGCTCGACCCGGAAGTGGCAGAGGCAACCCTCGTCGCGAGCGACAATACCTCGTCCGCTCTCGACCTCCTGGCTTTGCGCAACGCACTGAATTTCCTGCCGGAAGATCAACGCGAAGCCCTTGTCCTCGTCGGTGCAGGCGGGCTGTCATATGAAGAAACAGCCGAGATTTGTGGTTGCGCTGTCGGGACGATCAAGAGCCGTGTCAGCCGGGCCCGTAAGGCTCTTGCTGAGCTTCTTGAAAGCAATGAATCGAGATTTTCCGGTTATATGGACATCAGCGCTTCGGAAGCTTTCGACGACATCATGAGGCAGGCGGACGAGCTCGCGCGGTGACAGCCCGGCAAGTGCCAACAAGTGACGATAAGCCAAGACGGGGATCGCTGCGTCTACGACTGCTGCTGACCATTGCAGTCGCCCTGACGCCGATCCTCATTTTTGCTGGCTTCCGGTCATATCTGAATGCGCAGGACTCCATGGCGGAGCGGCGCAAACAAGCCGTCGAAATTGCAGACCGCGCGATTGACGAGATCGAGCAGATTCTCTCGACCGTCGATACGCTGCAGGAAATCTACATCCCCAACATTGTTGACGGCCAGTGCGAGGCTGTCTTTGAAACGCTGTCACCGCGTATTCCTCACCTGTCGAATGTCGCTTACTTCAGGGCTGACGGCGAGATTGCGTGCACCGCCGTCGGTGAAACCTCCGGCACAGTTACGCAGGCCGGTGCGTTTTCGGAACTCAAGGCAGGCGCGCCAATGGTGCGCACTGATGCCTTCTTCGGTCCCAAAAGCCAGGCGTGGCTATTTTCCGTCATGCGCCGCGTCGAGGATGAGAATGGCGACTTTGCCGGAGCCATCGCATTTCCGCTTAAAACCGAACAGCTGGTTCGCACAGTCCGTCTCACCAACCTTCCTGAAGACATCGAAGTCGCTATCTCGGACGGTGACGGGCAGGTGTTCGGTAGCGCTCGAATTGTGGCGGTCAACGAAGACTGGATCGAACAAGCGACTGGCGATGAGGATGGCGCGCTGTTCGTCACGCCGACGGAGCGCTTCGGCACACTCGACATAGTTGTACGCTCCATCGTCGATGACCGGATGTATGCGATCATCTCGCGTCCGTCGCCGGGGCTCTTCAGCGAGTTTTCACTGCAACCACTGGAATCTGTCGGTATTCCGCTTCTTTCCTTCTCGCTGGCTTTGATCGCAGCGTGGCTGGCGGTCGATGGGCTGGTGCTGAAATGGCTCGCCCGTATGCGCCGCCTCGCGCTGATTTACGGCGAAGGCCATTATAATTTCAGGATCGGCAATGAGTTCGAGAATGCGCCGGACGAGATTTCCGACTTCGCGCATAGCTTTGACCGGATGGCGAACCGGATCGCCGAACGGGACGGCACCCTGCGCTCAGCCATTGCGACACGCGACGCGGCCGTGAAGGAAATTCACCACCGGGTGAAAAACAACCTGCAGATCGTGGCAAGCTTCCTGAACCTGCAACGCAGACAGGTCACTGACTCTGCAGCGCGGGATGTCATCGCTGCCGCTCGGCACCGGATCGATGCCCTGTCCATCGTTCACCAGACACTTTACCAGCATGAGCGGCTCGAGACCGTCCACATGCAGCCATTCCTCGAAGCGCTGCTCTCACACTTGGCGGGTGCCCTCGGCATGGATGAAACCGGTGTGCGGATCGACAGCGAGATTGAGGCGATTGACCGCCCAGCCGACGATGCCATTCCAATTGCGCTATTCATTCTGGAAGCTGTGACCAATGCGACGAAGTACGCCTTCAATGGAAGCGGCGGCGTGATCACGGTTAAGCTCTACAGGGCGGATGAGGACATCGTTCTCGACATCATTGATGACGGCTCCGGCACCGATCTCGGCGGAGAGGCTGCAAAGGGCTCAACTGGTCTGGGGTCGCGGCTCATGTCGGCTTTTGCCAAGCAGCTGCGCGGCAAGATCGAAACGAGATCCGAGCCGGGTGAAGGTTTCCATGTCGCCCTGCGGATGCCGTCCGCAGCCAAGGAAATGAAAAAGACGGACTTCTAGTCCGCGTCGACCGCTGCCGACACATGCGTCTCTGACGGGCTGAACTGCGGATCGAGCGCATGCGGCTTTTCCGGCACGAAGCGGTCACCGTGGAGATTGAAGACGGTGACTTCGCAGGTGCCGCCGCCGAGATCGACGATGTTGAAGCTTGCCGGGGTCTTGCGAAGCCGCGTCGAAAGCGTGCCCGCCGACAGCGCGACGTATGCATTTCCCTTGTCTTCAACCACCGTCACGGAGGGCGAATGGACATGGCCTGTCAGCAGGAAATCGACCTTGCTCTGGCCAAGACGCCGGCTCGCCCGGCGCCCTCGCCGCGTCGCGGTGCGCAATGGTGCATCCGGGGGTGAGAGGAATGGGTGGTGGCAGATCAGGAACGCCGTCTTGCCGCGCGCCGTAGCGTCCTCTGTCGAGGCGATGGCGTCTTCCAGGTCATCGAGGTTTACGGAGCCTTCGGCCCAGTTGCGGCGGGTCTGCCAGCCGCGTGAGGTGTTGATTCCGGTGAGGACCGCTCCGCCGACTTCAAGCGGCTTGGCCAAGTCGGCGAAATAGTCGTCGTGGCGTTCGAATGGCGAGACCACGCGCTCATAAAGGTTCAGCAGCGGCGTATCGTGGTTGCCGGCAACGACCAGCTTGGGAAGATCGAAACCGTCCAGCCACTCTCGAGCGGCACGAAACTCGGACCGCTTGCCGCGCTGGGTTAGATCCCCGCATACGGCAAGGGCATCGACTTCGGCTTCCTCGATAGCCTTGTTGAAGGCGGCAAGGGCGACAAGGTTTTCAGTTCCGAAATGTATATCGGCAAGTTGGACTATTCGGGTCATTCGTATCCGGCAGAGATTGCACGGCCTGCTTTGGCGATCCGGCTGAATTGCGTGCCGGAGGGCAGGCGGGTCGGTTCACCATCGAGCGTCAGTCGAAGGTCATAGCCTTTTGAATCCTCAAGTGTGATCTGACGCGTTTTCAACGTGGTAACGCCATTCGCTTCACGCCAGTCAGAGATGAGGGCGCTGATGCCTGCAGACGCGAGTTCGAGCGAATTGTCCGGGTTGATGAAGGCGAACTCGAACTCTGCATCTTCCTGCGTTCCGACGAACATGGCCGCGGCCGTTGCGATGCCCTCCTCATTGGCCATTCCAGAGCGAAATCGCATCGCGTGCGTGAAATCAAAAAGGTCAGCGCCAGCAAGCTTTTCGATAGCCTCAATGACGGGGCCTTCGCGGAGCGCTTCGCGCGGGCCAGCCAAATCGGTCAGGTTTCCGGCCATCGCCGCAACATAGAAGCGGCGGTCCGCAGCTTCGCCGGCGGGAATGTCGATCATCCGGCCCTTCGTCAGGCCTGCCTTCAGGCAATCACGCCACTCACAGGCGCTGTTGTGAATCTGTTTGTGAAACAGGTTCATCGTGCCGCCGGGCAAGGGCAGGATGGGAGGGCCGTCCGAACCGGCTCGTTCAAGCGCGCAGGCAACCGTCCCGTCGCCACTCCACACGATCACAGTTTCAGGATTGGTGGCGAAGCAAGCGTCGATCGGCTCGCAGATATCGTCACCCTCAAGGATGCGAAACTCCGCTGTCTCGCCCAGCTCCTCGAGCGCGTCGGTCAGCTGCGCCTGCGCGTCAGCCGGAACGCTCCCGGACCGTGGATTGATAATGACGGCAAGGCCGCTCATCGTTTGTCCCGCAGGGCTTTGATAAGCTCATCCTTGTTCATGTCGGAACGCCCATCGATCTCGAGCTCGGCGGCGCGGTCATACAGATCATCCTTGGTCCACTCTTCGTAAGGCGGCTGTTTGCCACCTTTCTTGCCTGGGTCCTGGGAGGAGTTGGCCTGTGCGTTCGCGATGCGAGCAGCTGTTTCCTTGGAATAGCCATCGTCGCGCAGCGCTTCGTAAGTGTCGTCATCCTTGATGGAAGGGCCGTGGTCCTTTCCCATGTCTGTGCCTTTCGTGAGTGGTCCAACTCCAGACACAACGTGGTCACAGAAAAACCGTTCCGGCGCGCGGAACTGGGCCTCATTCCGAGCGTAGATAAAGCGCATGACCCAAGGATTAACACCTCTTAAGCACGATTATGCGCCGGCCTGCGGGCCTCTCGGCGATATCAAGCGTAGCTTTCAGCGCCTCGGCGGTCTCTCCCGCCTGGACGTGGTTTTTTCGATGATTGGGGTTGCCTGCGTTTGCATCTGGGCGTGCCTTCGTACTGGCAAGCAGAAAGCAGTCCGGGCCTCCATCAAGCCAGCTGTCTACCTGCTGACCTATATCCCGACCGAGAAGCCAGCCAAAATCGCCTGAGCGTCTTGCCGATCTGAAGCTGTACAGCCGTCCGGACAACCGGGCGGCTTTTTCATATTCAGGACCAGGCTCGCGCCGCACATAAAAAAACGCGGCCCGAAGTCGAGCCGCGCTTTTATTTGATCTTTAAGCCGGAGGCTTAGTTGGCGCCTGCGTCTTCAGCGGCGCGATCAATCGCTTCACCGGTTGCTTCGACGTCTTCACCAGCGCCTTCAACCGTGTTGCAAGCTGCAGCCATCAGCGCGAGCAGACCGAGGCCGGCGACGAGAAACGGGTTCTTTTTCATGATGTAGTCCTTTCTTCGTGAACGGAATGCTTGAAACGATGACCGCCGGGCGAAAGTTCCAAACATAATTTCCGGAACCAGCAGGCCGGGGTCTCCGTTAATCTGGCATCGGCGAAAGGCCGAAACACACACGCCTCAGAAGGAGACACATCATGCTCGGTTGGGCTCTTACATTTTTCGTTCTGGCGATCATCGCCGCTGTTTTTGGTTTTGGTGGCATTGCTGGCGCATCGGCTGGCATCGCACAGATCCTGTTCTTCGTCTTTCTTGCCCTGCTCGTCCTGAGCTTCGTTGCACGCGCCGTTCGCGGGCGAAGTGTCCTCTAGGACAGTTTTGACAGACGACACATGACCGGGGCGGCAGTCTTCATGGCTCCGCCCCGTTTCCACACTTAGGAGACCAAAATGGCTACCACTGACGCTGCCCCCAGTTCCGGCGGAATTCTCGTAATCCTGCTTTCCATCCTGCTGCCGCCGCTCGGCGTTGCGCTTTCCCGCGGTATCGGCACCCAGTTCCTGATCAATATTGTCCTGACCATCCTCGGCTATGTGCCAGGTCTGGTTCACGCTGTCTGGCTCGCTGCCCGCCCGTCATAGCCGGACGCGCAAATCTTCACCGATTGAAGATAAAATCGACTTAGGGCAAAAGCCGGCTCCTTGCGGAGCTGGCTTTTTTTAATGCGCGCTTCGCCCTATGGAGACTGGATGAGCCTTTACGAGCCGCAATGCGTTGCGCCGACAAGCTGCCTGCTTGGTCAGAGCCCGGTCTGGAGCCCGAGTGAGGGTCTCCTCTGGTGGGTCGATGCCAAGAAAGCGAAGTTGCACCGCTACAATCCGAAGACGACCAATGCTCGTCGCTATGACCTGCCTCTGAAGGCCAGCGTGATCGCACTGTCGCAGGGTGAATTGCTGATGGCCGGGGATCTGGAGCTTGGATTCTTTGATCCGGCGACCGAGGAATACGCAAAGCTGATCACGCTTGAGGGCGAGCCGGCCGGCAACAAGATCAATGCAGGTGGCGTGGCGCCGGACAACAGCTTCTGGTTCGCCACCATGGATGGTGACGAAGCTGATGCCAAAAGCGCCTGGTATCGATTCGCACCTGACCGGGCCGTTGAGCCATTGAGCGTGCCACGCGTGATCATTCCGTCATCGGCCTGCTTCTCACCGGACGGGACGACCTTCTACACCTGCGACGTCACCGAACAGGAAATCCTGTCCTTCGATTATGACGGCACGGCCGGGCTCACCAATCGCCGCGTCTTCGCGACCACCAGCGCCGGGGCAGGGTATCCGGACGGATCTGCGATGGACGCCGAAGGCTGCCTCTGGAACGCCGAATGGGATGGTGGTCGCATCGTGCGCTATCGCCCGGACGGGGCCATCGACCGCGTGGTTAAAATCCCGTCCGTGAGGCCAACCGGCTGCTGCTTTGGCGGCAGGGACCTGAAGACGCTCTACATCACCAGCGCCCGAACCGGCATGACGGCCTGGCAGCTTGATGCGCAGCCCTTTGCTGGCAGCCTTTTCGCCATGCAGGTCGAAACGCCGGGACATCCTTGCCGTGAATGGTCAGGCCATTGACCGGCCTTCCAAACTGCTTGCAGCGCCGACTTCCTGCACCCACATGACTTCACATTGACCTCAATGCGGAGTATGGCGTTGCCGAATAAGGCGCAGGCCGCTACACACCCCCGACTTTCAGGAACTTTCGATGGCCGACAAGGACAAGAAAAAAAGCGTGGACCCGGTGACGTTCGTGCGCCAGGTGGAAGCCGAAGGCCGCAAGGTTACGTGGACGTCTCCGAGCGAGACGATTCAGGCCACGATCATGGTTGTCATCATGTCGATTATCGTCGCGCTGTTCCTGTTTCTCGCTGACCAGGTTATCGGCGCGCTCGTGCGCACGATCACCGGGCTTGGCGCATAAGACATTTCAAGGAGTGCCCCGCACATGGCCGAGGCCAAATGGTATATCGTTCACGCTTACTCGAACTTCGAAAAAAAGGTGGCCCAGGCCATCCGCGATCAGGCTGACCTGAAAAACCTGTCGGAACTGATCGACGAAATCGAAGTGCCGACCGAAGAGGTCGTTGAGGTTGTGCGCGGCAAGAAGAAGACCGTCGAGAAGCGCTATTTCCCGGGCTACGTCCTGCTTAAGGCGCAACTGACCGACGATGTTTACCACCTCGTCCGCGACACGCCGAAAGTTTCCGGCTTCCTCGGTGCCGAAGGCGGCAAGCGTCCGCTACCGGTTCCGCAGCGCGAAGTTGACCGTATTCTCGGCACGGCAGACGAGCCAGCCGCCGAGCGCGTGCGTCCGCAGGTCACCTACGAGATCGGCGAACAGGTCCGCGTCAACGAAGGTGCGTTCCAGGGCTTCGAAGGCGGCGTCGAGGAGATCGACGAAGCAAATGGTCGTCTCAAAGTGTCCGTCTCGATCTTCGGCCGGGCAACGCCGGTCGATCTCGACTTCGCACAGGTCGACAAGATCAGCTAAGTCTGGTCGCTACAGACAGAGTTTTCGTCAGGCGGGGCCCAAGGCTCCGCCTGATCTGTTTCTGGCCTTCAAGTCTATCTGGTTATGACTGGTTGGAGATTGCCCGGATGAGCGAGGCGGTCACCGGGTCCTGCGCCGTCGTTTCACCAGCCAGTGCAGGTTTGAGGCGACCGGCCATCGTCTTGCCGCGCTCAACGCCCCACTGGTCGAAACTGTTCACGCCCCACAGCACGCCGGCAAGATAGGTGCGGTGTTCGTAGAGCGCGATCAGGCTGCCGAGACGATAGGCATCAAGGGTTGGCGCAAGCAGGAAGGTGGACGGGCGACCGCCCGCATGGACTTTCTGCGCGGCGATTTCCATCGGCAGTTCCGGTTCTTCACTGCGCACTTCTTCCAGCGTCCGGCCATTTGCGAGCACTTCGGCCTGCGCCAGCGCGTGTGCGGTCAGGCCCGTGACGCCTTCGCCTTCATCGGTAGCGCCCGGTGCAAGAATGAACTCGGCTGGCATGACTTCCGGGCTCTGGTGCAGCCACTGGTGATAGGAGTGTTGCCCGATCGTGCCCTCGCCGCCCCAGAGCAGCGGCGCCGTCGCGATGCCAATGCTCTTGCCGTCAGGACCGACGGACTTGCCGTTTGATTCCATTTCAAGCTGTTGCAACCA
>JAYZBJ010000135.1:0-6294 GCA_036338795.1 Pseudomonadota bacterium
GGATATAACCCCTGTCCGGATCGCCCTGTGGCACGCCGGGGTTGCGGGCAAGGCGAAGCGTCACTTTCTTGAATGGCATTGGCGTCCTCCGTTCTGCCGGGAGAATGGTCGGACGGCGACGAGAACGATCCAATCGTGGAAACTACTTAGAGCCAGCGCCTTCCGGGTCGTTGACCATCCCACGCAGGAACCAGTTCGTCATAAGGTGATACTGGTGTTTCGTCTGGGAGGAGCCCGGGTCGGCGTCTCCCAGCAGCTGTTTGCGGCAGGTCTGGAAGAGGACGATCGAGAATATGTGGGTCGCGGCAATGTGCGCCGTGGCGTAGTTCACCGGCCCGCCGGGAGACTTCACGATCCGCTCCGCCATGGCTGCGGCGCCCGGTTCGACGAGGTTTCGGATATAGGCTTCGAAGACCTTGGTGTCGGCCAGTCCTTCGCGAATGCCGAAGACATGACCTCTGACGAATTTGCTATCGTCACTCACGCGAACGGCAAGATCCCTATAGTCTTCCAAAGCCTCTTCTATGGAATCGAATGACTGGCGCAGATAGTTGCGCAACGGGTCTGCATTCTTGTTGAGATGCTCGATGATTGCGATAACCAGCCCGGAGCGGTTTTTGAAGTAATGCTTTAGTGTAGGCTCTGACGCGCCAGTAGCAATTGCCATCTGTCGAAAGGAGGGAAGTAAAACGTCTTCTTGGAGAACAAAATTAGTGGCGGCTTCGACTAATGCGAGCCGCTTGGCATGGTAATCCTGATTTCGAACGCCTGGTGGGCGTGCCATTTCAGCTCCAAACCCCTGCCATTATACTGATCCCCTCAACGTAGTGCATTCGCAGGTGGCGGCAAATTGTGTTCTATACTCACAGTTTGCTCGTTATCCGGGTCTTCAGTAAAATAAAAGCAGCCTCTACGTGTGTTACATACAAGCTATGCGTAAGCCTGACCAGTCTAAGATAACAATTCCGTAAGGCTTCGGGCGTTCCGAGGTTTTTGGCCCTGAAGCGCGCTACGTTATCGACGCTTTGCTCAATATCCGGGCGGAAATATCGCGCGGTGCTGTGGAAGATTCAGCAGGTCGAGACTGCAGCACTGATGCTGAATCACTAACCATTACCAGCTGCAAAAAGTCAGAAAAAAGCCGGGCAATCTCTTGCCCGGCTTTCTCATTGAAGTGTTGCCGGATCAGGCTGCGACTTTTGCCTTTGTGCCGGCTGGCGGGAAGCGGTCGTAGAAACCTTCGCCTTTGGCGGCCATATCTTTCAGAAGTTCTGGCACAGCGAAGCGTTCACCATACTTCGCAGCGAGCTTCTCAGCTTCCTCGACGAAGGGCTTGATGCCCCAGATCAGGTCGACATAGGAGCAGCAGCCGCCCGTGTATGGTGCGAAGCCCCAGGCGAGGATCGAGCCGATGTCCGCGTCGCGAGCGTCGGTGATCACGCCTTCCTCGAAGCAGCGGGCCACCTCAATCGCCTGACGGATCAGGAAGCGGTTTTTCAGGTGCTGCTTGAGTTCAGGCGGACATTCATCGACCTTCACCTCAAGACGGGTGTTCAGGTCCGGCCAGAGACGCTCCGGCTTGCCCTTGGCGTTGTAGTCGTAGAAGCCTTTACCGGCCTTGCGACCAACGCGGCCCTGGTCTTCGACCAGCCAGCCAAGGAACTGCGTGCGATCGTCTTTCTGGATGTCGACGCCCATCGCCTCGGCCGTGGCGCGGGTCACTTTCAGGGCTGTATCAAGCCCAACCGAGTCGGACACTTCCAGTGGACCCATTGGCATACCGGACTGGCGGCCGACATTTTCGATGATCGCAGGCTTGATACCTTCGGCAAGCATTTCCATGCCTTCGCGGGTGTAGGTGCCGAAGCAACGCGAAGTGTAGAAGCCGCGGCTATCATTGACCGAGATCGGCGTCTTGCGGATCGCGAGCACGTAATCGACAGCCTTGGCGAGCGTTGCCTCCGACGTCTTCTCGCCGGAGATGATCTCAACCAGGCCCATCCGCTCGACAGGCGAGAAGAAGTGGATGCCGATGAAGTTTTCGGGACGCTTCGACGCCTCGGCGAGGCCCGTGATAGGCAGGGTGGAGGTGTTGGAGCCGAAGACTGCGTCCTCGCCCAGAACCTCTTCTGCCATCTTGGTGATCTTTGCTTTCAGTTCGACGTTTTCGAACACAGCTTCGATAACCAGGTCGGCGCCTTTGACATCGTCATAGGAGTCCGTGGTGGTAATCAGGTCGAGGAGCTTGTCGCCTTTTTCCTGCGTGGTCTTGCCGCGAGAGATGTCTTTCTCAACCAGGCGGCGTGAATAGTCCTTGCCCTTCTCGGCATTCTCTTTCGAGATGTCGACGAGGACCGTTGGGATGCCTGCCTTGGCCTGCACGTAGGCAATGCCCGCGCCCATCAGGCCCGCACCCAGGACGGCGATCTTGTTGAACTCGGTCTTCGGATAGCCCGCCGGACGGTTGCCGCCTTTGGACAGGGCTTGGGTCGACAGGAAGAGCGAGCGGATCATCGCTTTCGCTTCCGGACGCGCCTGCGTGTTCAGGAAGTAGCGGGTCTCGATACGAAGGCCGGCGTCGATGGGAACCTGAATGCCCTCATAGACGCAGGACAAGATGTTCTTCTGGGCCGGATAATTGCCGTAGGTCTTCGCGGAAAGCATCATGTTGGACATGGTCGCAACTTGCCCAGCGCCCGGGCTCTTGTGCGGAACGCCGCCTGGAACCTTGAAGCCCTTCTCGTCCCACGGGGCCTTTGCCGTCGGGTTTGCCTTGACCCAAGCCTTCGCCTTTTCGACGACCTGCGCACCCGGAGCAAGCTCCTGGATGACGCCCATCTCGTGACCTTTCTTGGCATCGAAGCTCGTGCCTTGAAGGATCAGCGGCAGGGCAGCCTGAACGCCGACAAGACGCGGAAGGCGCTGTGTGCCGCCGGCGCCCGGCAGGAGGCCGATCTTGGCTTCCGGCAGGCCGAACTGCTGTTTCGGATTATCATCAGCAGCCACACGGTAGTGGCACGCCAGCGCGACTTCGAGGCCGCCACCAAGGGCGAGACCGTTCAGGGCGCAGGCAACCGGCTTGCCGCAGGTCTCAAGCTCGCGAAGCGTCTTGTTGAGAGCGAAGCCGCCTTCGAAGCGCTCTTTAAGCTTCTCATCTTCGCTCTTGGTGCTGTTATCGGTACCGCCGGCGCGGTTGCCCATCTCGCCGAGGTCTGCGCCCGCGCAGAAGCCAGATGGCTTGCCCGAGGAGATCACGAGGCCCTTGATGGCGTCGTTGCTCGCGACTTCCTTTGAGATTGCGATGATGTCCGCGACCGCTTTTCCGGTCAGCGTGTTCATGCTGCGGCCCGGTACATCGAAAGCGGCGTGCGCGATGCCGTCGCCATCAATGTCGAATTTGAAGGTTTCGAGTTCCATTATTGTTCGTCCTCTTGGGATCGGTCGGTCTTGCCGGACCCATCCTTGTCATTCTTGTTCTGAGCGGCTCCGAAAGCGGGAGCCAGGCCAACGCCCACGGCGAGTCCAGCACCAAGAAGACCCATATTGTCGGTTGCGACACCGATCGCCGCGCCAAGCGCGACGCCGACGCCAATACCGACAGGCAGGCCTTTCTCGAAATTGCTGGTCCCGGATTCGCCTTGGGCCATTAAATGCGCTCGATGATGGTTGCGGTGCCCATGCCTGCGCCAACGCAGAGCGTGATGAGGGCTGTTTCCTTGTCCGAGCGCTCAAGCTCGTCGAGCATGGTGCCCAGCAGCATGCCGCCAGTCGCGCCGAGAGGGTGGCCCATGGCGATTGCGCCGCCGTTCACGTTCATCTTGTCGTGCGGAATGCCAAGAAGGTGCATCATCAACATCGGAACAGAGGCGAAAGCTTCGTTGAGTTCATAGATGTCGATGTCGCCAACTTCCATGCCGGCCTTCTTGAGCGCTTTTTGCGTCACGGCCGTCGGGCCGGTCAGCATGATGCCTGGCTCGGAGCCGATGGAGGCCATGGCGCGGATACGGGCGCGTGGCTTCATGTCCAGCTTGTCGCCGATTTCCTTGGAGCCGAAGAGGACAGCTGATGCACCGTCCACAATACCGGAAGAGTTACCGGCGTGGTGCACGTGATCAATGGCTTCCAGCTCGGGATAGCGTTGCTTGATGACTTCGTCGAAGCCCATGCCGCCCATGCCGGCAAATGAAGGGTTAAGGCCTGCCAGCGACTGCATGTCCGCATCCGGGCGCATGTGTTCGTCATGGTCGAGAATGGTCGCGCCCATCTGGTCCTTGACCGGAATGATGGATTTGCTGAAGCGGCCTTCTTTCCATGCATTGGACGCGCGCTTCTGGGACTCGACAGCGTATGCATCGACGTCATCGCGTGAGAAGCCCCACTTGGTAGCGATGGTATCGGCGCCGATGCCTTGCGGTGCGAAGTAAGTCTTCAGGGCGACTTGCGGGTCGGTTGACCATGCGCCGCCCGATGCGCCCATCGGCACGCGGGACATGCTCTCCACGCCGCCACCGATTGCCATATCGGCCTCGCCGCTGATCACCTTGGCAGCTGCCATGTTGCAGGCCTCAAGGCCAGACGCACAAAAGCGGTCAATCTGAACGCCGGCAGTGGTCTCGGCGTAATCTGCATTCAGGACGGCGATACGGGCAATGTCTGCGCCTTGTTCACCAACCGGGGAAACGCAGCCGAGGACAACATCGTCAACATTGCTGGTGTCGAGTTCGTTGCGCTCACGAACGGCCTGCAAGGCCTGCGTGGCCAGCGAGAGTGCCGTGATCTCGTGCAGCGAACCGCTCTTTTTGCCTTTACCGCGCGGCGTGCGCACGGCGTCGTATACATAGGCTTCAGTCATTTCAGGGCTCCTTTTGGGGATAGCTTGAATTCTAGAGAGTGCGGGCGATGAGCATCTTCATGACCTCGTTCGCGCCGCCGTAAATGCGTTGGACGCGGGCATCGGCGTACATCTGGCCGATTGGATATTCGTCCATGTAGCCGTAGCCACCGTGCAGCTGCAGGCATTCATCGATGATCTTGCACTGAAGGTCGCTGATCCAGTACTTCGACATGGAAGCCGTAGCGGCGTCGAGCTTGCCCTGTACGAGCAGCTCCGTGCAGTGATCCGCAAACACCTTTGCGACCGTTGCTTCGGTCTTGCATTCGGCGAGTTTGAATTGCGTGTTCTGGAAGTCCCAGATGGTGCCGCCAAACGCCTTGCGTTGTTTTACGTAAGCGACGGTCTCCGCGATTGCGCGTTCGATCATGCCGACGCCCTGAAGGCCAATGATGTGGCGTTCCTGCGGAAGCTTTTGCATTAGCTGGACAAAGCCTTGGCCTTCCTCGGTTCCGAGAAGGTTTGCTGTCGGTACGCGTACGTCATTGAAAAACAGCTCGGAGGTGTCGGCAGCTTTCTGGCCAATCTTCTCGAGGTTGCGTCCACGTTCGAAACCTTCGACTTCGTCCGTTTCGACGACAACGAGCGAGATGCCCTTGGCGCCCTGTGTCGGATCCGTCTTGGCGACGGTCACGATCAGGTTTGCGGTCTGTCCGTTCGAGATGAATGTCTTCTGACCGTTGATGACGTAGTGGTTGCCATCCTTTTTTGCGGTCGTCTTGACGGCCTGCAGGTCTGAACCGGTGCCCGGCTCTGTCATTGCGATGGCTGCAATCAGGTCACCAGAGGCGAGGCGCGGAAGCCACTTCTTCTTCTGCTCTTCAGAGCCATAAGCTTCGATATACGGGGCGATGATGGCGTTGTGCAGGGTGATGCCGAAGCCGTCGATGCCTTTCCATTGCTGCTGTTCGATGATGACGGCTTCGTGCCGGAAATCACCGCCGGCGCCGCCATATTCTTCCGGCATGGAAGCGCAGAGCAGACCCGCTTCGCCAGCCTTTTTCCAGACTTCTTTGGGGACGTAACCCTGCTTGCGCCAGTTTTCGACGTGGGGCTGGCACTCTCTTTCGAAAAACTGGCCTACAGCGTCTGAGAAGATCGAAATCTCCTCATCCTGGCGCCATTTTGCTGGTGGTACGTCGAGCACGTTTTGCATCGGTCATCTCCCTCGGCGTGATCCGTCGACTGGTTGTCGTTTACGTTCACGTCAACATATAGAGCCCGGCTTCTTGCGGCGCGAGTCCTCACGCAACGTCATGTCGCAGCGATTGAGCGGCTGGCCGGAAAAGCCCCGGCCAGCCTGCAGAAACGGGGGTCAGAAGCGCTCGGCGTCGAGGGCCATGAGAGGCTCTGCGCCGGTCTTGAGTTTCGCCAGATGCGATGCCGTTTCCGGAAGGATGCGG
>JAYZBJ010000136.1:0-4081 GCA_036338795.1 Pseudomonadota bacterium
AAGCCTGATACGCTCCCCATAGCGCCCTCAACAGAATCAGGCTGAGCACGCCGATCATCGGCTGGCCGAGCGCGAGCATCACGCCGAACCCCACAAACAGTGCCACGTGAAGCACGATGATCCGGCCATAGGGCTTCATCATTTCGTCTGGCACAGTTGTTTCGCGGAACTCGCCGGCTATCAGGAAATCCTTGACGAACAGGAGGAGCTGCAAGGCAATGATGGCGAAGATGAACAGCATCATCTGATCCCCGGTCGACAGCGCAAAGCCGACGAGGGAGACCGGATCGACAAAGGCCGCATCGCCCATCCCACCCGCAGTGGCGGATGCGAAGACCGCCAGGAAGATGCCGTGGACAAAGCAAAACATGCCGTAGTGGACCGTGAAGAACGGACCGAAGAAAAACATGCTCACCGCGCCAAGCGGGCCGCCATTCACGCTGGCTGCAAACATGCGTAGCAGCGTGACGCCGCCAATGATGAGATTTTCGAGCCAGTACAGAAATACGAGTGAGGTTGCATCCCAGCCAAACTGGAACACCGCATAGATCGGAAACAGATCCACTAGCAGGATCGCCCATGAGATCGGATCGCGATACGTTCGCGCAAGCGCACCCGGCTGCAGCCAAGCCAACATAAAGGAAGCCCCACCCCGTTCCTACGAACCGGAAGACTGCCCCGTATAGGCCGGAAAAGAAAGCGGGTTATGCGCCGTGAGTCCGAATGACTTCTTCGGCGTATTGTAGTTGCCGGTGAGAACTTCGAAGTGAAGATGAATGCCAGTCGCATTGCCCGTCTGCCCCATTACGCCGAGGGGCTGCCCGAACCCGATCCGGGCCCCTTCCCAAACGCCCGAGGAAAACTCGTTGAGGTGCGCATAGCGCGTGAAGACGCCTTGGCCGTGATCGATCACGATGTGGTTGCCAAAGCCTGATGACCTGGTCGCTTCGACAATCGTTCCGGGTGCCGCGGCATAAACCATCTCAGGCGGGGTGGCTTTCAGGTCCAGTCCCTTGTGCGTTCGCCCGTAGCGACGGCCAAAGCCGGATGTCAGGCAAGCATTGTTGACCGGCACCGGCGTCATGACGACCTTGCCGTCAACCAGAACGACCGGGTTGAAGTTGAGCACCCGGTTGCGGCTGTCCGCCTCAAAGGCATTCGTGATCGTGGCACCTGGACACAGATAGAGATTCGCGTCCGGCTGGAAACTGCCTTGCACCGCAGGCACAGACGCCGTCGTCGAGATGGCTGGTGGCGGACTGACCCTCGTCGGTTGAGAGACGCATCCTGTCATCCAGAGCATGATGAGCACACAGACTAGCGCGGCATGTTTCATCTCGACCTGTTCCCATAGACGTAACTGAAGCGTCAGGCGGGAGCCTTGGCCCTTCTTCGCCCTCGCTCAATCTCTTTCATGAGATCTTTTACGTAGGCGTTAAAGTCCACCTGCATCGTGTGTCTTGGAGCATCATAGAAGTGGCCGAGGTGAAACTCTTCATCCTCCTTGATGATACGCTCCATCTCCGATCTTTCCGGCAGATCATACTCACCGGCCACCTTCGCTGCGCACAGCTTTGACTGTTGTTCAGCGAAATTCACCAGCGTTGGCAATGGCTGCGCCAGCGCGAGGAAAAACAGGTTCTCATAGCCCGGCCTGACCATGCGCTTGAACAGGGGAAGCTTGTTGTCTTTCGGCAGGATTTCCGGGTCTTCAAAGAATGGGAAGCTGATATTGTAGCCTGTCGCCCAGACGATCGCGTCAATCTGTTCGCGCGTACCATCAGCGAAGACAACGCCGTCGCCATCAAGCCGTTCCATTGCGCCCTTCGGCGTGATGTCGCCGCAGCCGACGCGCGTCAGGAACTCGCCGGATACAGACGGGTGCGCGTCGAGTGGCTCGTGATCCGGCTTGGGAAGACCGTAATCCTCCATGTTGCCCACGCGCTTCTTGATGCTGGCGCGCGCCAGCTTCCGTCCGAGCTTTGCAGGCATCCAGCCGGGCAGGACTGCCTTATCCGCGGGTTGCCCGTTCATGTATTTGGGCAGCACCCAGACCCCACGGCGCATCGAGATGAAGAGTTTTTCCGCGATCGGCCTCTGCGACAGCTCGGACGAGATATCCATCGCCGAATTGCCCGCACCTACGATCAGGACACGTTTTCCGCGAAAGTCGAACGGTTCGAAAGGGTCCCGATAGTGGTGGGAATGGACCTGATAGCCGTTGAATTCGCCTGGATATTCCGGTGTGCGGGCATCCCAGTGGTGGCCATTGGCCACGAAAAGCCATTGATAGGTGCGTGTCTCTCCGGTCGAAAGCGTAACGTCCCAATCGCCATCTTCACGGCGCTCAGCTTTCGTGACCTCGGTGTTGAACGTGATCGTCTCACGCAGGCCAAAATGGTCCACATAGTCCTGGAAGTACTGAAAAAGCTGCGCGTGATGAGGAAAATCAGGCCAGTCTTCCGGAACGGGGTAATCCTCGAATGCGAGACGCCACTTCGACGTATCGATATGCAGGCTCTGATAGCAGGAGGAGAGACCATTCGGGTTCCGGTAGTACCAGTTCCCCCCAATATCATCGGACATCTCGAAGCAGTCGTACGGCACGCCGTAATCCTTTAACCGCTTCGCCATTGTGAAGCCGGAACAACCTGCTCCAATAATGCATGCCTTGCCTGTAGACTGACCATCAAATGCCACTGTGTACCTCCCGCGACGCGATGTATTGCGCTCTTTCATCGGGATGGTATCGACGCTTCCGCGAACGTCAATTTCACGCAGCGGAAGCATGACCAAAGACACTGAAAACAGCGATGTTCTCTTCGATCTCATGAAGGAGCATGCCGCGAAGATCATGAATAGCGTGCCTTGGGCGAATGCCCTTGGCTTTGAGCTGACAGGCATCGAGAAGGGGCGTGCTTTCGCACGCGTGCCGTGGAACGAATACCTCGTCGGCGACCCGGATTCGGGCGTTATCCATGGTGGTGTTCTGACGGCGCTGCTCGACAATCTCTGCGGCGTTGCGGCCAACACGGCGCTCAAGGAACCAAAATCCATGGCCACGCTCGACCTGCGTATCGACTATATGCGCCCGGCCGAAAAAGGCCGTGAAATCCTGTCGGAAGCCGAATGCTACCACGTCACCCGGAACGTCGCATTTACGCGTGCCTGGGCGTACCACGAAAACCGGGAAAAGGTGATCGCGACCGCCGCCGGCGCATTTGCCCTCAATGATATTTCACGCTGGGCGAGCGGCAATGAAGCTGTCGCCATGGCGCAGAAGCTGCTCTCGGAGAAGTCATCATGAGCCGCGCAGACGAATTACAGACCTTCCTCGACCGCACACCCTTTGCGCAATTTCTCGGCGTGAAGTGTGAGATCATGGGCGACGAGATGACGACCGTTCTGCCGTTCCAGAAGAAGTTCATCGGCAACGCCGCCATCAATGCGATGCACGGCGGATGTACCGGCGCTTTTCTCGAGCTGACGGCCATGTCGCAGGTGTTCCTGCTCTCAACCCTGTCGCGTCCTCCCAAGCCGATCAACATCACGATCGACTATCTTCGTTCTGCGAAGGGCGAAGACCTGTTCGCGCGCGCCAAGGTCCACAAGCTGGGCCGCCGCATGGCAAGCGTTCGCGCCGAAGCCTGGCAGGCCGAGCGCGACAAGCCAGTCGCCGCGCTACAGGCGCACTTCCTCGTCGCGGAAAGCGGTTGACGGAACCGGCGCTCCCGGCAATTGAAAACTTGCTGGAGGAGCGGAGAGGCTGATGAACATCGCAGAGTATCTCAATGCGGGCATTCTCGCGGTGAACGCGTTTGTCCTCATCCTGGGTTTCACAAGTTTTGTTTACCAGACGCGCCAGAACCGCAAGGTTCAGAAAGATCAGGTCGAAAACCAGAAGATCGAAATCTATCAGAGGCTGGAGCTCCAGTCTGGAAGCGTATTCGCCTTCGAAGCGGACAACAAGGACGTGGTTGCCTTGTTCAAGACGCACCTGGCGCCGGTCCTTCCGCAGCAATTCGGCAAACCGGAAGACGACACCGACCTCGACGAAGCCAAGTTGATCGTCCGCAAGTAC
>JAYZBJ010000137.1:0-6329 GCA_036338795.1 Pseudomonadota bacterium
TCCGTATCCGTCTGGGCAGGGCACGGAGAGATGGGGGAAACGACCCGGCGGGCCATGCACGCGATTTCAGGTGCAATCGCCATCCCGGCGGCACTGTTTTCTGGCAGGGTTTTCTTCAGGTCGGCCTGGAATGTCCTGCGCCAGGGGCACGCCAACATGGATGTGCCAATCTCGCTGGCGATCCTCTTGGCGTTGGGCGTCAGCATTGCTGAAACCATCCGGGGCGGTGAGCATGCCTACTTTGACGCGTCGGTCATGCTGCTCTTCTTCCTGCTGATCGGTCGCTTTCTCGATGCACGCCTTCGCCGTCGGACACACGCCGCAGCTCATGACCTTGCCGCGCTACAATCGCGGACAGTCACGAAACTGGATGGGCAGGGCGTGGCGCGCTCTGTCCGTGCGGCTGATATTGCGGCCGGTGACATGATCCTCGTTGCGCCGGGTGAGCGGCTGGCCATTGATATGGATGTGACCGAAGGCGTCGGCGAGGTCGATGAGAGCCTTGTGAGCGGTGAAAGCCTGCCTCGCAGCGTAACCCCCGGCGCGCGCGTGTTTGCCGGGTCAGTCAATCTCGGCCGGGCGATCCAGGGCAGGGCCATTTCCCCCGCAAGCGATTCCCTTCTGGCGGATATTGCGCGCATGCTCGAAGCAGGAGAGCAGCAGCGCTCCACCTATCGCCGCATCGCGGACAAGGCGGTTTCGCTATACGTACCGCTGGTTCACACAACCGCGGCGCTTACGTTCATCGGCTGGATGCTGGCAGGCGCAAGTGTACGCGACGCGCTGCTGATTGCGGTCTCCACACTCATCATCACCTGCCCGTGCGCGCTGGCATTGGCGGCCCCGGTTGTCCAAGTCGTGACGGCTGGACGCCTGTTCAGGAAAGGCGTTTATCTGAAATCGGGTGACGCATTGGAACGACTGGCGAACGCCGATCATGTCGTCTTTGATAAGACCGGCACGCTAACGCTCGGTGACGCTGAACTGGTGCCGGGGGCAGCCACACTGGAACTGATCGCCGAAGCAGCCTGCCTGGCGCGGGCATCGCGTCACCCTCTGTCCCGTGCACTCGTTGCGGCGGCGGGACCAGGGCCAGTTGCCGAGCAGGTTCAGGAGCATTCAGGGCTTGGCCTTGAAGGCACGATCAATGGCACAGTTGTGCGGCTTGGTTCTGCCGAATGGGTGGGGGCTGCGGATAAGCCCGAGGATGGCAAGCTCCACATCTGGTTCAGCGATGGCCGCGGGGAGATTCACCGGTTCGATTTCGAGGACGCGCTGCGTCCCGGGTCGGAAGACATTGCCAAACGGCTGCAGGCACGTGGGCTCGATCTCGAAATCCTCTCCGGCGACCGTGCGCCAGCCGTTGCTGACGTGGCCTGGCGGCTTGGCATTACCGAGTGGACGGCGGGAGCCAGCCCTTCGCAAAAGGCTGCGCGCCTCGAAGCGCTAAAGTCCGAAGGCAGGAACGTCCTGATGATCGGGGATGGACTGAATGATGCGGGTTCGCTGGCGCTCGCCCATGCCTCGCTCGCTCCCGGCGGTGCAATGGATGTCAGCCAGTCGGCTAGCGACGCTGTCTATACGGGCAAGGGGCTGGGCGCGATCCTGTCCATCATCGATACGGCGCGGGGCGCGCGCTCAAGAATGCTGCAGAACTTCAGCCTCGCCGCGCTGTACAATATGATCGCGGTCCCCATCGCCGTTGCCGGTTTCGCGACGCCGCTGGTCGCAGCCATTGCAATGTCGGCTTCGTCGGTCATTGTCACTTTGAACGCCATCAGGCCATCCCTGACCAAGGAGGTATTGGAATGACCGGATTACTGTACCTCATCCCGATTGAGCTGTTTCTCGGTCTGACGGGGCTTCTGGCGTTCCTCTGGGCGGTGAAGGCCGGACAGTTTGACGATCCGGAAGGGGCGCGCCAGCGCATCCTGATCGACGACGACCGGCCGCTCTAGAGGATAATCAGGTTCTACGGCTTTGGATAAATCACCAGCTGCGTACACTGGAACACAGCGACTTTCTTGCCTGACTCCGATGACGTTACCGTGGCCTGCCATACCTGCGTGGTTCGACCCAGATGGATGGCTTCTGCACGGCAGAGAAGCTCGCCCCGCTCGGCGCTGGACAGCAGGTTCGACTTCAACTCGATCGTGATGAACGCCGTGGCTGTTTCGGGCAGGGACGACCGGCACCCGAAACCGCAAGCTGTATCGGCGAGCGACACGGCTGTGCCTGCGTGAATGCCACGATACTCACCCGGTCGCATATGGATCGGACCAAGTGGCATCGCCATTTCGATCCAGCCTTCGCCCTCATCGGTTACGCGCATGCCCAGCGCTTCAGGAAGGCCTCCTTGAGGGAAGGTGGGTGTGCTCATCATTCTGTCTCCAGCCGTCGTAAGTGCTGCAGGAATTGAGGGATAGGCATGAAGAGCGGGTAAATATGCCAGGCCCGGCCAGCGTTGGATAAGCAGGTTCGGTTTCGGAATGTTCTACCCGCCAATCGCACACGTTAAGCTGGTAAAGCCTTGTCATTTCACGCGGCATCTCGCATTGCGATGAAGTGGGGAGACGTTTGTTTCGGAGGGAAGCGCGTCCCGTCATGAAGGAAGAACTGGTAGTATGTATCGCCTTGTCTATGTCAGCACCGCTGTCGAGGGCCTGAGCGACGAGGATATCGAAAGTATCCTCAATGTGTCGCAATCCAATAACGACGAGCGCTATGTGACGGGTTTTCTCGCTCACAATGGCAATAACTTCATGCAGGCGCTCGAGGGGGCGCGTGAAGAAGTGGATGAAATCTACAACCGCATCGTAAATGACAAGCGCCACTTCGGTGTCGCGCGTATCATCGGTGAGCCGGTGACGACCCGCGCCTTTCCTGACTGGTCGATGAACTATCATCGCGTTGATGATGACGAGGGATCTTCGACCATGGTCCTGCGCAAAGATGACTCGGTCGATGCTCTCTTGAACCCCGACATGCCGCGGGACCTTCTCTACCTGTTCTCGAAATTTATCCGCATGCGGTAGGCCGGAAGGCCGTGCATCTACAGTGACGATCGGTGTCGCTAACCCTCTGGAAACCCTGTTCTGAAATGATTTCCGGCAATGTCGGAGAACAGGCCTTCCGGGGGCATTATGGATAATGAGATGCAATTGTTGATGGCCCGTATCGCCCATCTTGGTGAGATGAGCGAAACCGAGGCTCGTCGCATCGTGAACGAGGTGTATCGTGACGGTATCGTAAACCGTGACGAAGCCGAGTCCCTGTTCCGTCTCAACGACCAGCTTGCCGACCGTGACCCGGTCTGGGTCGAGCGCTTCATCGAAGCCATCAAGGATTTTGTCCTCACGCGGGAGGCGCCTGCTGGCTGGATATCGGAAGATGAGGCCAACGGGCTGCAGGCCATGATTGGCCGCGACGACCATATCGAGACCGAGAGTGAAATCGACCTGATGCTGTCCCTGCTGCGGCATGCCGAAGGGGCGCACCATTCGCTGGCGGAGTTTTGCCTGGAGGCTGTGTCTCGCAGGATTATCGAAGATGGCGTTGCCACCGAGGCAATGACTGAGCGGATGCGCCGTATCCTGCATGCGCCGGGTGGCGATTCCGGTATCTGGATCAGCCGTCACGAAGCGATCGTTCTGTTCCGGACCAATGACGCTGTTGCAGCTGCACCAAACGCCAAGAGCTGGAATACCGTATTTGCCAAGGCAATCCTGAACCACTTGCTTGGCGCGGCCCATCCTGAGCCGCAGACCGAAGCCGAGGCCCTGTCGCGGGAAGCCTGGCTGAAAGATAACAAGGCCAGCGTCAGTGGCTTCTTCGGTAAGATGGCCAATGCCTTCACCAGTGGAAGCTGGTTCGACAAGGTCAGCCATGACGCCGAGGCGGCCGCACGCGCCCGGTACATGGCCAAGGAAGCAGCGGCGAAGGCTGGCAAGCAGGTGACCGAAGAAGAGGACAAATGGTTCCTCCGGCGCCTGGGCTGGGACAAGACGATCAGCCCGGCAGAGCGCACGCTGATTGACCTTCTCAAGACCGAAGCGCCCGGCTTTGCGCGCGGGCTCAAGGAAGCCACGCAGGCAATGGACGCCGCCTGATATCGGGGCGGTCCCAGTCTCCCCACATTCCAGCCGCGTTCTACCTGACAGACCAGCGGACGTTGCGTCAGCGTCAATTCCCGGGCGCATGACGCAAGGGCAGGCGATGGACAGCGCCGCTGCCGGGCGATAAGCCCAATCCATTGTTTTGTAGCTGCTGTTTCAGGGGGCAGTCATGTTCAAGAAGATCCTGATCGCCAACCGCGGGGAAATCGCGGTCCGCGTTATCAAGACCTGTAAGCGCATGGGCGTGAAGACGGTTGTCGTCTACTCCGATGCTGATGCCGATTCCATGGCCGTTGAGATGGCTGATGAGGCCGTTCATATCGGGCCGCCGCCTGCTGCCGAATCCTATCTCGTCATGGACAAGATCGTCGATGCGGTGAAGCAGACCGGCGCTGAGGCCGTCCATCCGGGCTTTGGCTTCCTCTCCGAGAACCCGGCATTCGCCAAGCGGCTCGAAAAGGAAGGCATCACCTTCATCGGCCCGAACCCGCACGCCATTGAGGCGATGGGCGACAAGATCAGCTCCAAGAACCTCGCAGCCGAAGCTGGCGTCAGCACCGTGCCCGGGCATATGGGCCTGATTGAGGATACGGCGGAAGCGCTGAAGGTATCTGCCGACATCGGCTATCCGGTAATGATCAAGGCCTCTGCGGGCGGCGGCGGCAAGGGCATCCGCGTCGCGTTCAATGACAAGGAAGTCGAAGAAGGCTTCCCGGCGGTGAAGGCAGAAGCGAAGGCGTCCTTTGGCGACGACCGCATCTTCATCGAGAAGTTCATCGAGAGCCCTCGCCACGTCGAAATCCAGGTCCTTGGCGACAAGCACGGCAACTGCATCTACCTGTTCGAGCGCGAGTGTTCGATCCAGCGCCGTAACCAGAAAGTCATCGAGGAGGCGCCGAGCCCGCTTCTGGACGAAGCCACCCGCAAGAAAATGGGTGAGCAGGCCGTCGCGCTCGCAAAGGCTGTGAACTATGATAGCGCCGGGACGGTCGAGTTCGTCGCGTCCGGCGTCGACAAGAGTTTCTACTTCCTCGAAATGAACACCCGCCTGCAGGTGGAGCACCCGGTCACGGAGATGATTACGGGGGTCGACCTTGTCGAGCAGATGCTGCGCGTCGCCTATGGTGAGAAGCTGGCCATCCAGCAGGCTGATCTGAAGATCAATGGCTGGGCGGTCGAAAGCCGCGTCTATGCTGAAGATCCGTATCGTAAATTCCTGCCGTCCATCGGTCGCCTGAAGCGCTTCCACCCACCAGCCGAAGGGCAACTGAACGGCGGAAGTGTGCGCATGGATTCGGGCGTTCGTGAAGGCGACGAAATCTCGATGTTCTACGATCCGATGATCGCCAAGCTGGTGACCCACGGCAAGGACCGGGACGAGGCGCTCGATGTCCAGGCCGCGGCGCTTGACCGTTTCCACATCGAGGGCATCCAGGACAACATCCCGTTCGTCGCCGCTGTGATGGACGAAGAGCGATTTCGCTCGGGCGACATCACGACCAATTATATCAAGGAACAGTTTCCCGAGGGCTTCAACGGCACTGAGCCGACTGCTCATCAGACGCTGATCCTGACGGCGGCAGCCGCCTATGTGCATGGCGTCTTTGCCCGCCGTGCAGAGAAGATTTCCGGCCGGATGAGCGAGCCGGGTGAGCAGCGCAAGGACTGGGTCGTCATTCTTGGTGATACACATCAGGAAATCGAGCTTGAGCTCGGTGAGAACGAAGCCACGATCACCATGAACGGCAAGAGCCATTCGCTCTTCACGCAATGGCGTCCGGGCACGCACCTCTTCGAAGGCCAGCTCGACGGCGAGTCATTCGCCGTGAAGTTCGCTGACCGGACTGAAGGCTATGTGTTCCGCCATCGCGGCGTGTCGGTGACGGCGCTTGTGTGCACACCGCTGACGGCGAGCCTGCACGCACGCCTGCCGGAGAAGCCGAAGCCAGACCTCTCCAAGCTGATCATCTCGCCGATGCCGGGTCTTGTGGTTTCGGTCGATGTCGAAGTCGGCATGGACGTCGAGGAAGGCGAGGCTGTCTGCATCGTCGAAGCGATGAAAATGCAGAACATCATCCGCGCCGAAGCGACAGGCAAGGTGAAGGCGATCAATGTTGGCGCGGGCGACAGTGTTGCGGCTGACGAAGTGATGATCGAATTCGAATAGCGTCGATTGTCCCTGCGCAAATGACATCGTAAGAGAGTCGCTCTCGG
>JAYZBJ010000138.1:0-6465 GCA_036338795.1 Pseudomonadota bacterium
GCCTTTCTGACGGCGCCGATGATGGAGTCACGCTGACAACGGTATCCGGCAAGGTAGCCGGGCCACTTTCAAACATGGCAGTTCGGGTCCGCAGTCTTGGCAATGCGTCGAACGACACCTGTTGGGCCGACAATATCCGAGTGACGCTTGAGACGGCCATTCCGAGCGCAGAGGAAGGGGCGGCGGCGCTCGAACAAATTCTGGACGGCCAGGGTACGCCTTCGACGATCCTTCCGATGAGCGTGTTCGAAGCACCGAGCGACAATTTTGAAGCGGAAGTGGAGTGGCAGGGCACGCTGTCATTCACGCCGGAGCCTGAAAGCTTTCAGGCGCGCATTGTGACGGATCAGTTTGGTTTTGCCGGAAACGCCGGTCCGCAAACCAGATTGCCGGATATGCAAATTGAGGTGATCAGGGCGGGTGACATGTTGGTGCCGGTCCGCCGCCACCTCGAAATCAGCTCAAACGCTCACTGGGACTATATCGTTACCGCAGGTCGCATGTGGCCATTGGAAAGCAAGCCGCAAGTGTCCCGCGCCGTTCTCCCGTTCGCCCTGATCGAGAAAAATGCCAATTGCACACATAATGGATTGTTGGTCGTAGACATAAAAGCTGATGACAGTGTGTCGCCAGCCTATTGGCAGATCGCGTCGGAGACCTGCTCTTATTTTCAGTTTGATGCGTGGGGGCTGATGTCCGCCAGCCTGGACAGCTCACCGGTAGACGATGCGCAGGAAACTGTCGCCAGCTTCAGACGGGAAATAGATGCGCGACTGGAGATCAAACCGATCGGCGCTCTGGATGTTGAGTTTCCAGGTATTGATCCAGCTGTTTTCGGATCAGCCGAGGATATCGATCCGGAGGACATGACCCTTTTCGGCCTTGTCCATCGGCGCACTCATTATGTTGGCGGGTGCGAAACACGCGCTGGCGATTATCCCTATTGTGATGCGCTGGTAATCCCGTCCTATTCGTTGGCAAAGTCGATCTTTGGCGGCTTCGGGTTGATGCGGCTCGAGCAGCTTCACCCGGGGGCGCGCAACGCTCTGGTCGTCGATTATGTGCCAGCCTGCGCCCGGGAAGGAAGCTGGGGCGGCGTAACGTTCGAGAACCTCCTCGACATGGCATCGGGCCACTATCTCTCTGCCGAGCCGGATGCTGACGAAGCTGCGTCGGTAGACCAGGAATTCTTCCTGACGTCATCGCATGACCAAAAACTGGACCTTGCCTGTCGGCAGTTCCCCCGCAAAGCCGATCCCGGCAGCACCTTCGTCTATCACACCTCAGATACTTATCTGTTGGGCACTGCGATGCAGGCATTCCTCGAGGAAAAAAGCGGGCCGCAAGCAGACGTCTACCGCGATCTGTTGGCCGAGGGCGTTTGGTCGTCCTCGGGGCTTTCGAGCGTGATGAGCGAAACGCGTCGATCGATCAACTCGGATGGTCAGGCCGATCAGGCATTTGCAGGGTGGGGGCTGTTCATGCTTCGAAGCGACCTCGCGAAGATCGTATCGACGCTCTCCCAGAATGATGTTCTCAACGCGCTTGGTGACGAGTTGGATACCGAGCTTCTGGCAGAGGCGCTTCAACGCGATCCAGGTAAGCCGGGCCTTCCGGCGGCCAAGCCGCCACTTTTTTATCAGAACGGCTTCTGGGCATTCGACATTCAAACATATGGCGATTGCGTCGCGCCCACGCGCATCCCGTTCATGTCCGGTTTTGGAGGACTTGTGGCGGCGATGCTGCCGAACGGTGTCGGGTACTACTACGTCAGTGACGGCGGCGCGTTCCGGTGGGCGAGAGCAGCGCTTGAAACTGAACACATCTCGAAATTCTGTACTGGAGAACGTCCATGAGCGATTCTGCGATTACGGGCGCGTCCCGGTCTGTCCGCGTTCACCCCGATGGTTGGACCGCTGCGATCATCCTGGCCTTTCTCGCTACGGCCGGCCTCTTCTATGTGAACATCATGGCCGCCATCGTTGACGGCCTTGTGGCGGGGCTTGGTTTCTCCGAGGGACAAGCTGGCCAGATTGGTGCGATCAATATTTACGGCGCGGCTGCGGGCGCGCTTGTGGCGACGGCAACTGTTCGACGCGTGCCATGGCGGCTTCTCTGCGTGGCCTGTCTGCTGACGCTTGTTGCCATCGATGTTGCGTCTATCGCAATTGACAGCTTTCCTATTCTTTTCGCCGCTCGTGCTGCTCACGGATTTGTTGGTGGCTTGCTCACAGGTACGGCGTTTGCCCTCATCGCACGGACAGAAAAATCCGACCGGACATTTGGAATGCTCCTCTTCGTCCAGTTCGGGCTTGGCGGCCTCGGGGTCATGTTGCTCCCGCCGCTCGCGCCGCTTTACGGCACCAGCGCCCTGTTCCTGTCGCTCGCAGCATTCAGTATCGCAACGCTGATCATGCTGCCTTTCCTGAGTGCGCACCCAGCGCCCGCGCCAAAGCAGGAAGCTGACGCTGCCGCCGAGCCGATGCAGTGGCGTCCACTCGTCCTGACGCTTCTGGCAATCTTCATCTTTCAGGCCGCGAATATGGGCCTTCTCGCCTACATCATCAGGCTTGGTCTCGGTTACGGGCTGGAACGTGAATACGTTTCCACTGCGCTCGGACTGGCGACCTGGGTGGCTCTTGCCGGGCCGGCACTGGTGATGATCTGCGGCTTGAAGTTTGGGCGGTTCTGGCTGCTGGTGGCTTCGATGCTGCTCACTCTCGTCGGGACGGCCGTGTTCCACTGGAGTGCCGATCCTGCGGCGTACATGATCGCCAATTGCGGGACCGGAATCACGTGGGGTTTCGTCATCGCTTACCTTCTCGGCATGACGGCGGAATTCGACAAAGCCGGTCGCGCGTCGGCCTTTGGTGGCTTTATCTCGAAAATGGGACTCGCGTCCGGCCCGATGATCGCAGGCTGGATCCTCGCCTCCGACCTTGGACTTGCGACGCTTATCAATGCCGCCTTGGGCGGACTGGCGCTGAGCATGGTCGTCATGCTGTTCCCGGCCCGCCATCTTGATGCCCGGCGAGACGGTGTTCTGGCGCAATAGACCAGTCCGAACTGGTACTATTGCCGGCCTGCGGGAGAGATAGTCTGGACCCAAGAAATTATGAGGGTCTACTGAATGGCTGGTACCACACTGGATTGCCCGACGCGCGCATTCATCAATGGTGAATGGCGCGATGCGGCGAGCGGCAACAGGTTTGACGTGACGGATCCGGCAACGGGGCGGGTCATCGCCAGCGTTGCCGATTGCGACGCAAACGATGCGCAGGCGGCCGTAGACGCGGCGGATCAGGCGCAGTCTTCATGGGCAGCTACTTCCGCCAATGAGCGGGCGGCCATTCTGCGCCGCTTGCGCGACCTAATGGTCGAAGATGCTGACCGCCTGGCAGACATTCTGACGCGCGAGAACGGCAAACCGCTCAACGAAGCACGCGGCGAAATCCTTTACGGCGCCTCGTACTTTGAATGGTTCGCCGAGGAAGCCAAGCGCATCTACGGTGAGACAATCCCCGCGCCCTCCAATGACAAGCGAATTATGGTGATCCGGCAGCCAGTGGGGGTGTGCTCGGCAATTACGCCCTGGAACTTCCCGAATGCCATGCTGGCCAGGAAAGTCGCGGCGGCCTTGGCGGCAGGCTGCACAATGGTGGCAAAACCCGCCGAAGACACACCGCTTTCGGCGCTGGCCATGGCGGACATCGCGAAGAAAGCTGGCCTGCCAGCCGGGGTTTTCAGCGTTGTGCCGACGACCTCGCCGGCGGAAGTCGGCGGCGTGCTCACCGAGAGCGAAAAGGTCCGCAAGGTCACTGTCACCGGATCGAGCAATGCCGGTCGAATCCGGAAGAAGCAGACGACCGGGACCATCAAGAAAGTGTCGATGGAGCTTGGAGGCAATGCGCCTTTCATCGTGTTCGAAGATGCCGACCTTGAGAAAGCCGCCGAAGGCCTCATGGCGTCCAAGTTCCGAAATGCGGGTCAGACCTGCGTCTGTGCGAACAGGATATTTGTTCAGGCTTCGGTAATGGACCGTTTCTCCGAGATGGTCCGCGACAAGGTCAGTGCGCTCAAGGTCGCGGCAGGCCACGAAGAGGGTGCCCAGATCGGGCCACTTATCAATGCTGCGGCTGTCAGCAAGGTGGAGTGGCTGGTAAACGGTGCCATCGAGAATGGTGCAACAGTGGTTCTGGGCGGCAAGCGGCATGACGCAGGGGAGCTGTTCTTCCAGCCGACTGTGCTTGCCAATGTTCGACACGACATGCCGGTTGCGCGGGAAGAAATATTCGGTCCCGTTGCACCGCTTATTCCGTTCGAAAATGAAGCCGACGCGATCAATCTTGCGAACGACACGGTCTACGGCCTCGCCGCCTACGCGTTCACCCGCGATCTTGGGCGGGCATTCCGCGTTTCGGAAGCGCTCGAATACGGCATGGTCGCGATCAATGACGGTGCCTTGTCGAATGCTGCGGCCCCATTCGGCGGCGTGAAACAATCAGGTCTCGGGCGTGAAGGCTCAAGCCACGGCCTCGATGATTACCTTGAGCTCAAATACATCTTGCTAGGAGGGCTGGGCGCCTGAGGCCCGGTGGACAACTATGAACAACGAAACGCTTCTGAAAGCTCGCGAAGCCGCAGTCCCACGCGGGATCGGCAGCATGCACCCAGTCTTCGCCAAGAAAGCGCTCAATTCCGAAATCTGGGATGAAGAGGGCAACCGGTTTATCGACTTCGCGTCTGGTATTGCGGTGAACAATACGGGGCACAACCACCCGAAGGTTCAAGCCGCCGCTGCTGCGCAGCTGGGCAACTTCTCCCACGTTTGTTTTCAGGTCACGCCTTATGCGCCTTACATCGAACTGGCTGAAAAACTGTCGAGGCTCGCGCCGGGCCCGTCTCCCAAGAAGACGATCTTCCTGACGACAGGAGCTGAAGCTGTTGAAAATGCGGTGAAGATTGCTCGTGCAGCGACCGGCCGTCCGGGTGTCATCGCGTTTGGCGGCGGCTTCCATGGCCGAACGATGATGACCATGGCGATGACAGGGAAGGTCGCGCCGTACAAGATCGGGTTCGGGCCGTTTCCCGGTGACGTCTGGCATGTGCCATTCCCGGTGCCCTATCACGGCGTATCTGAAGAAGACTCGTTGAAAGCGCTGGACAATCTGTTCCGGGCGGATGTCGAGCCGGGCCGCATCGCGGCGATGATCATTGAGCCAGTGCAGGGCGAAGGTGGCTTCTATGCTGCAAGCCCGGCCTTCATGCAGAAGCTTCGCGCCATCTGCGACGAGCACGGCATCATGCTGATCTGTGACGAGATCCAGACCGGATTTGCCCGCACCGGCCGCATCTTTGCGACCGAATACGCAGGCATCGAGCCAGACCTTATGACGGTGGCCAAGGCGATGGCGGGCGGCTTTCCGATCTCAGGTGTCATCGGCAAGGCGGAGATCATGGACGCGCCAGCACCCGGTGGCCTTGGCGGAACGTATGGTGGTTCGCCTCTTGGGTGCGCGGCCGGGCTCGCCGTTCTTGATGTGATCGAGGAAGAACTTCTCTGCGAGCGCGCCAATGAGATCGGAGATCGCGTAACGCGACACTGCGAGGCGCTCCGTCAGTCGGATACGGGCATCGGTGATATTCGTGCACTCGGCGCCATGGCGGCTATGGAGATGATAGAGGACGGGGATGCCTCACGCCCAAATCCCGACCGTACGCGGCAAATCGTGCAGGCCGCTCGTGAGCGGGGACTGTTGCTACTTTCCTGCGGCGTGCGGGGGAACGTCATCCGGTTCCTGATGCCGCTCACGATCCCATTCGACGTTCTCGATGAAGGGCTCGACATTCTGAGTGAAGCTGTCCGCTCAACGCAGTAATTGAATTGAGGGCACCGCGTGGATTGAGCGGTGCCCTCACTTAATACTTTAGCCGATGGCGTTGAGCCATTCGGCAATGTGGCGGCCGATTTCGGCGCCGGAATCTTCCTGAATAAAATGGATGCCTTTGACGGTCCGGTGCGTCGTGTTCGGCCAGCTTTTGGCTTGCTCGCGCGCGGCGCCGCGCAGAAGAGCCCCCGGGTCGGCGTCTATGAACAGTTTCGGCAAGTCTGCGGAGGTTGGAAGCCAGGCCGCGTAATCTGAAACGATCTTGTGGACGTCCGCGGGCTCGCCTTCGATTGGAATCTCCCGCGGCCAGGTCAAAGTGGGGCGCCTGTCTTCACCCGCCTTGGCGAATGGTCGGCGATATTCGGTCATCTCTTCGTCCGTCAATTTCCGCATGATGCTCGCAGGCAGCATGCCTTCCACGAACGCGTTCTGCTGAAGGATGAATTCCTCGCCTGCGGGTGAGCGGACCGTGTCGAGAAACTTGCCGAACGCATTCGGCAGGTGAGACCGGTCAGGCACCGGGGCGACGATGGCCTCCATGAAGGCAATGCCCTTGAGCCGGTCTTTGTGCGTATGG
>JAYZBJ010000139.1:0-9424 GCA_036338795.1 Pseudomonadota bacterium
CTGCACACCGGGAATGAGGTCGTCTTTCTCGATTTCGCGTGCCGCGGCTGTCTGTCCGCATAGATAAATCAGGACATCTTCAGCGAGCAAGGCTTCGACCAACTTTGCTGTCGGGGAAACTTCACCGGCTGCATCAGCAAGCAGGAGATCGCTGGCCGCGGGGCCATGAACGACAATGGCCGGTCGAATCTGGCCTTGCGGGACGCCAGCTGCGGCATGCATGTTCATGAAGCGGGCAACGCTTTCGAAGGCGCGGTTTATTTTGCCTTCTTCCGCTTCGGCGACAATGTCGAAAGCGACTCTCAGCGTCATATTCTCCGGAATCGGAAGCTCACTATCGACGGAAGCTGCGGGGCCGAAGTCTTCGAATATGGGACCTTTAACAAACCCCTGTTCAGCAGTCTGGGCGGAGGCCGAGCAGAGGATGGAGAACGCCGCCGCTGTGATGAAAATTGCTGGTTTCAATATCACGTCTCCCTGAATCGAGTTTCGGAACTGTAGGCAATCGAGCGAAACCGTCGAGCGGCGGCTTCACTCTTTGTCTCGCCGCGTGTAACCCGCTTTCATGAGCACAGCACGCGAAGTGAATTTCGACGGCCTGATCGGGCCAAATCACAATTATGGGGGTATGTCGGAGGGCAACCTCGCCAGCGCAACGAATGCTGGAGATATCTCCAATCCGAAAGAGGCTGCCTTGCAGGGGTTGGAGAAGATGCGCCTGCTGGTGAAAGCCGGCCTGACGCAGGGTTTGCTGCCTCCGCTGCCTCGTCCGAATTTTGATCTTCTGGTCAGTGCGGGATTTTCGGGTTCCGACGCTCAAATAATCGAACAGGCCGCAGCCCAATCTCCGCAATTGCTGAAAGCGGCATACAGCGCCAGCTCAATGTGGGCCGCCAATGCTGCAACAATTTCTCCGTCCGCTGATGCGACCGATGGCAGGCTGCACCTGACGGCAGCGAACCTATCGACGATGCTGCACCGGTCGACGGAGCATCCGGATACGACAGCGACACTGGCCGCAATTTTCGAGAGCGAAGAACGGTTTGGTGTTCATGCCGCCTTGCCGATGCACGCCGACTTTGCGGACGAAGGCGCCGCGAACCATGTCCGGCTGAGCGCAGAACACGGCGCTGAAGGCGTTGAGCTGTTCGTTTATGGCCGCGAGGCGGGCGAAAGCACTGCAGGCTTTCCGGCGCGCCAGACCCGGCTTGCAAGTGAAAGCATAGCGCGCGCTCATACGCTGTTATCCGACCGGACAGTTTTCGCACGACAGTCTCGAGCAGCGATTGATGCGGGCGCTTTCCATAATGATGTGGTCAGCGTCGGCTCGCTCGATACGCTCTTTTTTCACGAGCTTGCGTTTGAAGACACCGACGGCACGCTTGATGCAATTCGCCGGGCGGCCGACGGCCTGTTTGATCTGAAGCCTGTCATGGTGCCCCTTGCGGAGGTGCCGATTGAGGATGCGATCAAGTCCTACCTGTTCAATTCCCAACTCTTGCAGTGGCCAGGCGAGGACCGGCTGGTACTGCTCGCGCCGCTGGAAACTCAGGAGACCGAAAGCACGCGAGCTTTCTGTGAGAAGATGACATCCGGTAATGGCCCGATCGGGCGTGTCCAATACGTTGATGTTCGCCAGTCCATGCGCAATGGCGGTGGACCCGCCTGTTTACGCCTTCGAGTGGTGATGACTGACGAAGAGATCGCGGCCGCGCATCAGGGAGTGATGATGGATGAGGCGAAAATAGACATGCTTCAGGACATCGTCCGACGCACTTACCGGGACAGGCTATCTCCCTCTGACCTAGCTGATCCGCAATTCGCCAACGAATGCCAGATTGCGCGTGAAGCGTTGCTGGAGGCGCTTGGCCTTGAAGGTCTGGTCTAGGGTAGACCCGGGAATGACTCGACCATTTCTATGGTCAGGTCGGGAAAGCTCTCGACATATTTGATCGTAAAGTCGGGAAAGCTGTCGACGAATTCCCATTCGCCGCAGCGGTCCGGAAAGCTCTCCACAGCCTTCACTTTCAAGTCGGGAAAACTCGTCACGATTTCGACTTCCAAGTCAGGAAAACTTGTGACGACCTTGACCTTACCGTTGAGACGAATGCCCTCGAATCGGCAATCAGCATCGATCGACTCTTCAGCCAAAGCGCCAGCGCTGCAGAAAAGCGCAGTCGCCAAGGCCACGAGGAATGCGCGCCTCATCTGTCGGTTTCGGCGAAGCGTCCGCCTGCATTAGCATAAGCCTGAGACCCGCGTGATATGACCTGGTCGGCGTCGAGCACATCCTCCGGCGCATGAAAGAAGCGCCCTTTGAGCCTGTCATAGATTGGCGCAAAATCGGTATCGACCGTCGCGCGGAAAAGCTGCTCATAAGACTCAATCACGAAGTAGGTCTGCTGGAAGTCGTCTATGCGATAGTCCGTTCGCATCAGCCGCTCGAGGTCGAAACCGATACGATTGGGCGACGGGTCTTCAAGCGCGAAGATGCTCTCGGTCTTCGAAGATACAATGCCAGCACCGTAGATGCGCAGGCCTTCATCTGTCTGGATCAAGCCAAATTCAACGGTGTACCAGTAGAGCGCAGCAAGGTTCTTCAGGGCGGCATAATTAAGGCTGCGGAGTCCGCCCTTGCCGTAGGCTTCCATATAGTCCGCGAAGACCGGATTGGTGAGCATCGGCACGTGACCGAACACGTCGTGAAACACATCCGGCTCTTGCAGATAGTCCAGCTGTTCACGTTTGCGGATGAATTGGCCCGCAGGAAACCGACGATTGGCGAGATGGTCGAAAAACACTTCATCCGGTACAAGGCCCGGCACTGCAACCACGCGCCACCCCGTTAGTGATTCAAGCTCATCAGACATGGTTTCAAATTCGGGAATGCCGCCGCGACCAAGGTCAAGCGCTTTCAATCCATCCATGAATTCTGGCGCAGCCCGTTCGGGCAGCACGTCCATCTGTCGCTTGTAAAGCAGATCCCAGACCGCATGTTCTTCGTCTGTGTAACTCGACCAGCCCTGGTCAATGGTCCAGTCTGCACGTGCGTGGTCGGGTTTTTCAAAATGGTTGCTCATGCAACTATTATAACGCAAAACCGGGTGAATGAAATGCAAAGCCACCCTTCGCAGTGGCACAAATTTGATACGGAAAGGAAGCGCAGCCCATGAAACTTGCCAGCCTGAAGCAGGGGCGCGACGGTCGCCTTGTCGTCGTTTCCAAAGACCTGACACGGTTCACTGACGCCACGCATATCAGACCGACACTGCAGGCGGCGCTTGATGACTGGGACGAGGTCGCGCCGAAACTGGCTCAATTGGCGACGGACCTCGAGGTTGGTTCTGTCCCATCAGATCGTTTTCACGAGCACGATTGCGCCTCGCCGCTTCCACGCGCCTTCCAGTGGGCCGACGGTTCCGCCTATATCAACCATGTCGAGCTGGTCCGCAAAGCGCGCGGTGCTGAAGTACCTGAGAGTTTCTACTCTGATCCTCTGATGTATCAGGGCGGGTCAGACAGCTTTCTCGGTCCGCGCGATGATATTCCGCTGAAAGACAAGAGCTGGGGCCTCGACTTTGAAGCCGAGGTTTGCGTGGTGACCGGAGACGTCCCGATGGGGGCCAGCCGAGAGGCTGCGCTGGATCAAGTGAAGCTGATCATGATCTGCAATGATGTCAGCTTGCGCGGATTGATTCCCGGCGAGCTGGCGAAAGGTTTTGGCTTCTTCCAGTCTAAGCCGTCGAGTGCATTTTCCCCGGTCGCTGTCTCGCCAGACGAGCTGGGCGGCGTGTGGAAGGATGGCAAGCTGCACCTGCCCATGCTGTCGACCTACAATGGAAAACCATTCGGTAAACCCGACTGCGATGTCGATATGACATTCGATTTTGGAACGCTGGTCGCTCACGCGGCAAAGACGCGTCCTCTCTGCGCTGGGACGATCATCGGCTCAGGCACGATCTCGAATCGCGATCCCGATGGCGGTGCCGGCACGCCAGTAGCCGATGGTGGCCTTGGTTATTCATGTATCGCTGAAATCAGGATTATCGAGACCATTCGCGATGGCGCCGCGAAGACCAGTTTCATGGATGTGGGTGACACGATCCGGATTGAGGTCAAGGATGCTGACGGTCACTCTGTGTTCGGTGCTATTGAGCAGGAAGTGGTCAGCGCATGAGCGATTTGAAGCTTTATGACTATTGGCGCTCGTCTGCGTCTTATCGCTTACGCATTGCCTTGAATTTGAAGGGCGTCAGCTATGAAAGCGTGCCGGTGAACATTATCCCCGGTACGGACGAACAGCTCGGAGACGCGTATCGGGCGATCAATCCGCAGATGCGCGTCCCAGCAATCGAAGTCGGGCATCGCATCGCAAGCCAGTCGATGGCGATACTCGAATGGCTGGATGAAACCTGGCCAGATCCAGCAATCCTGCCGTCTGAGCCTTGGAAGAAGCTTCAGGTCCGCAGCTTTGCCGATGTGATTGCGTGCGACATCCATCCTCTGAACAATCTTTCTGTGCTGGCCAAGTTGAGAGAGCAATTCGGCGCGGAAAAGGATGCAGTCGCTGATTGGTACAGGGAGTGGATTCTGCGGGGCTTTACTGCATTGGAGGCAGTGGCCGCCAATGCTGGAACAAGCACGACTTACCTGTTCACCGATGAGCCGACGCTGGCTGAAATCTGCCTTGTGCCTCAGCTCTCAAATGCGCGGCGATTCGATACGCCGCTCGCAGAGTTTCCCAGACTCGTTGAAGTTGATGCCAAGTGCCGGGAACTTGACGCGTTCGCGCGCGCCGCACCTGAAGCCGTAAAGCCTGCAGACTAATTGGCGTGAGTGCGCTTCAGGGCGTACCCATCGTTAGTCCGTTCGAAAAACTGCGGAATGTCGGGGTGTGTGACCGGGACATCGCTTTCATCGGGGACCAAATTACCTTCGGAAACGTACGCGACGTAGTGCGTCTTATCGTTCTCGGCGAAGAGATGGTAATAAGGCTGGTCTTTGGATGGACGCATGTCCTCCGGAATGGCTTCGTACCACTCATCTGTATTCGCAAAGACAGGGTCGACGTCGAAGATAACGCCGCGAAAATCGAAGATCCGATGCTGGACAACTTGACCTATCTGGAATTTCGCCCGGCGCTGGTCGATTGCGTTGGGCATTTCCATTTCTGGCGTCTCCATCGGTGCAACGGTTTCATAGCTAGGTTCGTAACGCTGTGCCGCGTCACTATCGCCGGATTTACGGCGAAACAGCGCTGTGATGCGCTTTCCTATGCCCCGTCCATGGCTCATCGCTACGCAATGTGATAGACGAAGCGGTAACCGACAAGATTTGGGCCGCAGATGGCTGAAAAAAATTCGCGCAGGCCGCGGCCCAATGGCCGCCCGCCGCGCAACAGGCCGGGTCCTCCGCTTTATGCGGCGGTGGATCTTGGTACGAACAATTGCAGACTATTGATCGCGGCCCCCAGCCGAGACGGCTTTGCCGTGGTCGACTCTCACTCGCAGATCGCTCGCCTTGGTGAAGGGCTCGCCCAGACCGGCCAGCTTTCACAAGCCTCGATGGATCGGGCGTTTTCTGCGCTCGACGCTATTTCAAAGAAGCTGAAAGCCAAACGGGTTGGCCGGATCCGTTGCATCGCAACCGAAGCCTGCCGCAAGGCTGAGAACGGGCCTGAATTCATCCAGCAGATACGCGAACGAACGGGCCTGACTTTCAAGATCATCGGTGCGCAGGAGGAAGCGCGACTGGCGCTGATCGGCTGTCATAACCTGATTGAAGAACGGGCGCGTCATGTCCTCGTATTGGATATCGGTGGCGGGTCCACAGAACTCTCTCTGGTCGATGCCACCAAGGCGAGGGAAGGCGGACTTGCCGGCATGCTCAAGCGGGCGCCGATCAAAGCATGGACCAGCATACCCTTCGGTGTCGTGACACTGACCGAACAGTTTCTCGATCTGAGTGAGGCCGAAGCTTATCCGAAGATGCGGGCGTTGCTTGCCGAACACATTGAGCCATGGGCGACAAAGCATGGCATTCGGGATGCGATGTCTGCTGAGGGCTCTCATATTATCGGTACATCCGGTACGGTGACTTGCGTTGCGGGCGTCCATTTCGGGCTTGAGCGATATCGACGCGATCTCGTGGACGGCAAGTGGATGGAGTGGGATAGCTGTCACGGTACCATGCATGAGCTGATCGATGCCGGTGTGGATGGCAGGGCTGAATACCCGACGATCGGAGAAGAGCGCGCCGGCCTGATGGTAGCTGGATGCGCGCTCATGGAATCGGTCTGGGAACTTGCACCGGAAGCCCGCATGCGGGTCGCCGATCGCGGCTTGCGGGAAGGGCTCCTCCTGTCGATGATGAAGGGCCCCAAGAAACGTCGTCGCGGCCGTGGCGGCCGCAATCGCAAACCCGCGACGAAAGCCAATACTCCAGCAGAGGCCAAGACATGAGTGATGATGGCAAGCGTCGGTGGAAGGGGCCACCGAAGTCCGAAAAAAAGGGGTCTGGCCGGCGCATGGGTGAACGCAAGATCATTGCGTACAATGCCAAGGATGAGAGCTCGAAACGCTGGATCGAACGCCAGCTGTCCGATCCTTACGTCCAGCGGGCAAAGGCTGATAATTATCGCGCGCGGGCAGCCTACAAGCTGATTGAGCTGGACGAGAAGACGGGCATTCTCAAAGGCGCGACCCGTGTGGTTGACCTCGGCTGTGCGCCGGGGGGCTGGCTGCAGGTTTGCCTTCGACGCGGAGTGAAGGAAATTGTCGGGATTGACCTGCTGCCGGTTGATCCAATTCCCGGTTCGCATGTCATTGAAGGCGACATCAACGAACCGGATGATGTGGCTCGCATGATGGAAGGCTTGTCTGGTCCGCCGGACCTCATCCTTTCGGATATGGCGGCAAACACGACCGGACATAAGCAGACCGACAGCCTTCGCACGGCGTCGCTGGCTGAGATGGCCTTGTATTTTGCGGGTGAACATCTCGCGCCGGGAGGCAATTTCTGCTCCAAGGTTTTCCAGGGCGGCGCGACGCCTGACATGATGAACGAGCTCAAGCACATGTTCAAAACCGTCAAACACGTCAAACCCCCGGCCAGCCGCGCCGGATCACCAGAGCTTTTTGTCGTCGCCCAGGGCTTTCGCGGCAAGCGCGCATGACGATTTCGCGCATCCTCCTGAACCATGCGCCTGGAGAAGTTCGGGCGGTGGCATTCGGAGAGGATGACTTGCCCGCCCGCCTGTTCAACCAGCGTTGGGGCGGCGAGGGCGAGGCTGCCCGGCTTGGTGACGTTCTGCCCGCCCGTTTGCGCCAGAAGGACGAAGCCGCAGGAGGCGCGTTCTTCCAGGCCGCTGATGGACAGGAATTCTTTGTCCGCCAGAAGCTGCCACCAGAGCTGACCCAGGGCGCAGAAACGCTTCTCAAGGTTCAGGCAGAGATCCGTCAGGGCAAGCTGGCTCGCGCCTCGCTGGCGCCCGCTTCGGCAAGCTCCGAGGTGTCTGCATTCGATCTGTGGCGTAAGACCCTTCCCGGTGAACCTGTTGAACCTGAGACAGCAACGACGCCTGAAGAATTCGATGAAATCGAGCAGGCGTTCGAACAGGCTGAGCAGTCGCGAGTCGCCATGCCGCGCGGCGGTGTCGTCCGGATGGAGCGGACGGCGGCGCTTGTTTCCGCTGATATCGACACGGCCGGCCGCGTCGGAAAGGGCAGTTCGGCCGCGCGGGCGCTGAGTACAAATCGCGATGCGATCTCGACGATTGCTCGCCAGCTGGCCCTGCGCGACTGGGGCGGGCTGGTTGTTATTGACTGTATCGCTCCTCTGACCACCGAGGCTCGCACGCAGTTGCGAGATGCTTTCATTGACAGTTTCAAGGCGATTTCCACCCGCAAGGCCGAAGCGTTGAAACCGTCCCGGTTTGGCTTGCTGGAAGCCAAGATTGCCTGGGGGGCAACGCCTGTCGAAGACCGGCTCCGCGGCGAAGATGGCACCCCGACAGCCGAGACCGAATTGCTTGATCTGTTCCGGCAAGCGGCCCGCGAAGCGGCGAGTGACCGCACGGCTTTTTTCAGGCTGACCCTGTCGCCACATGCCCTCAAAGCCTATATCGAGCGCCGGAATCAGTGTGACGCGATCTTGCAGCAGGCCTTTTCAGGCCGGGTCCAGATCGCCAGTGGCACAGGTGAGCAATCAGTCGTGAGGCGCGCATGAGCAAGTCAAAATGCCCCGTTTGCGAGAAGAACAAGGCAGATCCCGCGTTTCGCCCATTCTGTTCGAAGCGCTGTGCGGATGTTGATCTTTCGCGCTGGCTGAAAGGCTCATACGCCATTCCGGGCCGTCCGGCTGATCAGGCCGATGAGACGCCGAGCTTCAAGGAAGAGCGCGACGAGTAAACTGCCTGCGCCAAGAGCCGCAGACGCGGTGCGCCTGCGGTGCAGTCCCTGCAATTCTGCAATCCTCAACTGGTGTCGTACCAGCCTTTGAGGGCCTGATTGACGAGGCCGGGCAGGGTGCTGGCAATGAGGCCCAGTTCGTGATCGAGCCGATGGAGCCTCGATTGCGGTGCGCAGCATGGCCGCATCGCACCACGTCTTTTGAGCCGAGTAAGCAGGCGGGCCATCCGCCGGGCTGCCGGAACGGGGTCTTCCAGCATTCCAGCCATGGTCTGAAAACGTTCCAGTAGCGTTCTGGTCTGTGCAGGGCTGAGCGGTATGGCTTTCCGCGGTTCGACCGGCTCGAAATGGTCTGGCAGGGGCCGGGCCACCGGCATCAGAATAAAGTGCCACCGGCGTGTCCTGCCGGCTGCGCGTTCACGATCCTGCGATGCCTTTGACGTGTCGGGCAGGTCCACCTGCATGGCGAGAAGAAACAACAGCCGGCGAAACATGATTTCGATGGCGCGCAACGCCGATGACAAGCGGCGATGCAGCGCCCGCGTGATGACTGGACGATCAAGATGCAGACCCGCCTGGCCGGTCAGGCCCGCGAGCGCGTGCTTCAGTCGTTCAAGGCTGGCGCCAATAAAGGATGCGCATGTCTCCATACGCAGAAGGATAGGCGCGAACCTCGCAGGGGCGGAAAGTCTGCCGGAAAACCGGTTCCTAATCCGACACGTCGATCGACCGTACCCTGAGCGAAAACGGGCCGTCCACGCCATCGGCGATGATTAAGCCGAGTTCGTTTACGGTCTCTGGCCTGAATGGTCCGGCGGGCACCTTGCGCCCGAACACCGTCGGCCTGAATGCATCAAACGGCACGCGCACGCTGGCCCATTCGCCCGGCTCGGTCTGCGGAATGTCGGCCTGCCATGAAACGGCGCGGCCCGCATGGCGCGCATTATTCCGGGCGATCAGCCGATATGACCGGCCATCCGACTTCACGGAGAGGGTGAACGCTTCTACCCCTTCAA